>PUOW01000142.1 GCA_003552185.1 Spirochaetaceae bacterium | reverse complement strand
GAGGCCGAAGCTGAAGCTGAAGACGATGGTCGACCTACTCCGACCAACATCAGCCCGTATGAGCTAGCCAAACACCACTACTGTGAGTACGACCAAGGGGTTATCAACACCGTTGCGTCGGGTGCAATGCCCCTAGAGCCTGATTCAGAGATGTTTGAACACATCGTTGAGTGTATCAGCTACTTCGATCGGGACACCGCCGAGTACGTCCAAAGCCCGGACGACCTACCCTACGTGTTGGGCAACCCTGATTTGGATCGCGCTCAAATCAAAGCTCAACAAGAGGCCAGCACCGCTAACGCGGCTACCGACACCGACACAGGTGCGTCGATCACCAACGACGACACCACAGACACCGACGACAGAGAGACAGTTGATATGAGTGATACAGACAGAGCCACAGAGCCAGCACCACAGCCACCGACAGAGGAGCAACTAACGGACACCGAGAACGAACCAGAGGTTATCACACCCGGAGAGAGCAAGGCCGACGACCAAGCCACAGCCAGCATGGACGCGGATACCGACACCGATACCGCCTCCGAAGCGGATACTGTCGACGCCAAGGACAGTGAGGGTGACACGAATGACGGAATCCCAGACCACCTCAAACCCGATCTGGACGCCATCGAAGACGGTGACAAACTCGTAGAGGAAGAACAAGAGAAACAAAAACAAGAACAAGCAGACGACGCGAGTGACGGAATCCCAGACCACCTCAAACCCGACCTTGATGCCATCGAAGACGGGGATGAACTCGTAGAGCAAGAGGAACAGGGGAAAGAAGCCGACACGAGTGACGGAATCCCCGACCACCTCAAACCCGATCTGGACGCCATCGAAGACGGCGATAAACTCGTAGAAGAAGAACAAGAGCAGGCCGAGAAAGAGGACACCGCCTCTCCCCAGACACCCAAGCCTTCCACCCCATCGCCCGGACGCCAAGGAAAGACCCACAACAACCACCCCACCGGTACACCGGGAACCAAAGCCACGACGGACACCACCACCGACACCACCACCGACACCACCACCGCTAACGCGGCTACCGACACAGAGACAGACACGGAAACGTCGACGTCCGACACCGAGAGAGCGTCGACTACTGAGCAAGAGAAACCGTCGACCGAGTCCGACACCAACACCACAGACGTTGAAGATTCGACCCCCACGGACACACAGCACGTTGAGAAGGAATCTATGACCGACAGCACTCAACCAGAGACGAACGCCGAGAGAACGCAAACTGAGCCGACTGAGGACACCACAGAAGCAACTGACACCCAAGAATGGGGGTGGTAACGACCTACTTACTCTGTATCTTCTAACGGGTTCTGTAGATGAGGTGGCACTGATTCATCGTCTTCAGACCCACCATCGGATTCCATTTCTGCCTCACTGAAATCAGCCATCGACGCCGGTTCAGTCTCACCATCAACCACACCCTCACTCTCACTTTCATCCCCACTCTCCACACTCACATCGGACTCTACACCAGAGCTGGACACAGACCCATCAACTGAATCAGACGTAGGCACATCCAATCCAAGCGTCTCTACGATAGCCTCCCGAACCTCAATCAACCCTTCATCATCCACATCATACGGACCTTCATCTACAACACGGTCGACGTCCACGCCGAGAATGTTCGACAACACATAGAACATAATAGGGAGCCGTTCAACTGTCTTATCCAAATCAGCGTGGAACTGCTCATCAACACCACCCCACTTACTCGCTTCTATCCTATCCAACCTTGCACTAAGGTCTGCAATCTCACCCCGCAATTCTTCACTATCATCCTGACCCCCGCCACCACTACTCTCTAAGGCGTCCAACCGCGCTCGCAATTGCTTGATCGTCTCGGGTTCATCTTCACGCTCACCACCACCCATATACCCCGATGCTTCAAACTCAGAGAGCAATTCAATACCATGCTCCGTCAACTCTGCACTCCGTGGACCAAACCGATTCTCTCCCTCAATAACCTCCGGGTCGTGACTCACAATCAACGGCTCGTCACCGTCTTCAAACCCACGACTATGATTCCCTCCCAACCGATACCCAACCTCTTTCTTTCCAAGCTCTGTCGCCTTTGAAATAGAAGTCTTATTCGCGGGGACTGCACCCTTATCTGTATCTTCATACACCCCCGGATTCGCGTTGATGTCTCGGATAGCTCTCAGAAATTTTATGTCTCTCACAGAGAGGTCGGTGTTCATATTATACGGTATCTAACCCCTACCTAATAAGAGTACCCCCTACACAGATTGAGTACCCTATAACCCATGCCCGAACACACCCCACCAACACTCTAACTACCTCATAACGCACCTATAACATAGAATCCTTACGCTGTAGAACTTCTTAGATACGCTAAAACGTAGACCTCTATAGAGTATTACCCATCTATAACCCTATACACAACATACCCCCTCCTACACTGTAACCCCCTTATTACCCTCCTACGCTGTAGACACACCCGCACTGCCAACTATTATAACCCCGATTACCCCCCACATAGCAATCATCGAGTCGACTATGAGGTGGGTCGGGGCGCGTCGACGGTTCGCTGTGAGGCTCACGTCGACAATCGGGGTCGCACTTCGCGTCGACATCGCGGTGTCGAGGGCGTCGACATGCGCGATACTCTGTGCGAGTGTGTCGTCGACCCGGCCGGGGTCGAATCTCGCGTCGACGTCGCTCATATCGAGTTCTCGATATATCGGAGTCGGGGCTTCGCGTCGACATCGCGGGGTCGTGTGCGACGACGTGCGCGTGGGGTGTGCCCCACGTCGACTTCCCGGTGCGCGGCGGTCTGTTGCCGGAGAATGATTCGGGTGTGCGCTACCCTGTAAGAAAAGCATAGTGGGGTAGAGAGAGAAATGAGAGTGAACGCAACGATGAGAGCGCGACGAGCGCAGGGGAGAACGTGAGTGAGCCGAGAGCGTGTCGACGTGGGAGAGTGTGAGCGTGGACGCCCGCCCGGTCGACCAGCGTGGGTGAGTGGGAGGCCGAGGCCATCGGAGCGTCGACTGTCGGGGGCGGGGCGAGTCGAGTCGGGGCTACCGGGACGTGGTGAGCGTGGTCGACCACCGAGGCAGTCGACACGGGGCAGGCGTGGGAGCGTCGACCAGAGAGGCACCCGAGAGTGTCGACCGGGGCGTGGGGCGTAAGCGTGGGAGCGTGGGCGTGGTTCCTGTCGTGGTCGACCGGGCGTGGGACACCGGGCGGGGCGGGCGTAGGTGAGAGGGTGAGCGTGGGAGCGTGGTCGACCACCGGGACACACCGGGTCGACCGAGAGTGAGAGCGTCGACGGACCACGGGGCGGAGCGAGTGAGCGAGTGAGTGAGACGGACACCCCACAGCCACCGGGCGTGAGAGACGGGGTGAGACGGGACCACCGGGACTACCGGACCAGAGTCGACCACCGGGACAACCGCCCGAAAGAGCGACGACCGTCGACCCGGCATGAGTCGACCAGAGACGTCCGGAGCGCCAGAATCGCAAGATTGCGGCGTTGAGTCATGGTATGACTAAAGCGGAATGAATACG
>PUOW01000191.1 GCA_003552185.1 Spirochaetaceae bacterium | reverse complement strand
GCTATGATCGCCCCCAACGCTTGAGACGCGCGTACGACGCGGTTGGGGGCTGCCGTGAGATTGCTTATCGCCGATACGCAGGCTGTGGTTCGACACGGGCTTAAGCAGGTACTGCTCGAGTCGGGCGAGGTAGACACCGTCGACGAAATTACCGAAGAGCGGCAGGTGGTGCGCCATCTGCGAGAAAGTAAGTACGACGCAGTGATTCTGGATGTAGCGCTCACGCGAGCGCGTGGTGAGGAGCTGCTTAGCGAGATCGGTATGGTTGCTCCGGGAATACCTGTGCTACTGCTGAGCTACACCGGCGAGGATCACTGTAACGCGCGACTACGCGAGGCCGGCGTGCTCGGTAACCTTACCAAGGCACAGGCACCGCGGCACGTTGTCCCGGCGGTACGAGCACTCATAGACGGACGGTCGTACTTCGAGCTTCCCGCCGATTACGAGCACCAGTCGGCCTGAGGCCCGCTACTTCTTCGCGAACCCAGAAAAAAAGCCGCCCGGAAGGGCGTGTAGCACCTTCGGGCGGCCTATTGGGCGTCTAAACCCGGCGCGTTTGTGCGATTAGCTATCGGGGTCCCACTGACCCTCGCGCACTTCACCGTCACGCTCGGGAATCTCGAAAACCTGTCCCGGGTGAATCAAATGCGGGTTATCCGGATCTCGTAGTACGTCTTTGTTGCGTTCGTAGAGCTTAGGCCACTCCCACGGGTCGTCGTACACGAACTCATACTCAGCAATCCGCCAGAACGAGTCGCGCCGCTCCGGAATCAGGCGCACTTCGTAGTAGCGCGGAAGCACGTCTTTCTCGGTGTACATCGCGTCGATCTCATCGAGCTTCGCAATCGAGTCGCTGAAGCGCTCGATGCTCTCGCCGTACTCCTCGTCGTCCAGCAGATCTCGACCTTCGTCGTAGAGATCCTGCGCCTCGCTGAACTCCGTATCGAAGAGATTGTGAAAATCTCGGTCGCGCGCCCGGTTCAGTCGTCGCTCGTTGCGGCTTCTGAAGTTTTCGGCACGGTACCCTTCCCGCAGGCGGCGTGCGGTCTCGATTGAACGCTCGAAGTACTCCTCAGCCTCTGCCGAGTACTCGGCGGCCTCGTCATACTCTCCGGCGTCGTAGGCTTCTTGAGCCATTTGGCGCAACTCGCGAGCGCGGCGGTAATCCTCGTTATCTAGGAGGTTCTGGGCAGGAAGTAACGCCGAGCCGAGCACCGCCAAGCCAACTATTAAGGCTAGTGTCTTTTTCATCAAATTGGTCCTCCGCTATCGTTACCTAGTCGTCGTCTTCCTCGAGCTCGTCCTCGAGCTCGTCTTCCATCTCGCGCACCTGCCGCTCGGTGTCTTCTTCTTTCTCTTGGGCGCGCGCCATCGCCTCGTCGGCGCGATCGCGCTTCTCACGCGCCACATCGTACGAAGCCGTAAAGCGATCTAAGGAGCGCTCGAACATCTGATACGCGGGCTCCCACTCGCCCTGCACTTCCAGGTCTTCACCTTCGTCGTACGACTCAACACCCTGCTCAAACTCGGTACGAGCCGCGACATCGGCGCGAATCCCTTCGGCTTCGGCTCTCACCTCGGCGATCTCGGCCTTGAGCCCACCGATGAGTTCGGTGAAGCCGATCCGCACCACCTCTTCGTACAGTGCAATGGCGGCAACGTAACTCTCGGCAGCGGCATCGACGTCTTCATCCATCAACGCCTCGGCTTCTTCAAAGTACTGTTCAGCCTCGGTGAACTCCTCAACCGCGTACTGGTCGAGCTGATACTCCATAATGGTGTTTCGCAGGTTTCGAGCTTGCTCTTGTTCGGTTGCCGGAATGTCTTCAGGATCGGCCTCCTCGACCGGCTCCGGCGGTGTCTCGCATGCGGCGATAACCAGAACCGAGAGCGCTGCCAGCAATAGTAATCGGCGAACGTTCTTCATACTTACTCCTTCCACGATCGTATCGCTTCTCTCACTACCATACATTTTAGCATAATTTTTTTATTTATTTGTATGCGGTATTTAGAGTATACAACCATACTCCGCAGTCCTAATATAATACCACGCCTCACGAAAAAAAAAGGACGAACCCGCGTTGAGTTCGTTGTTGAGTTCGCGCTGCGGGCTCGCTCCTCACGTTCCGTCGGCGGCGAGCTCGCGGATCTTCCGATACGGGAAAAACCCGGAGGAATGACCGTCGTTCCACTCGATCGCGATTGCGTAGTTGCCGATTGTTGCGACGTCGTCGGCCTTGATATCCGGGCGAATACGGGCCGGGTCGAGCTTACGCTCGCCGCTGAACTCGTCTACACAGGATGCGCATTGGCAATTCGAGCGCAGCGTGTGGTTGTCGAGCGAGATCGAGTCGCCGTTTTCCCAGCTAAGGCTGATCTGCTGCTCGTTGAACGAGATCTCGGGTTTTTTGATGCCTTCGGCCTTCACGGTGCCGAGCGCCATCATCGCACGGTCTACCGCCTCCCGAACCGCGTCGTCGTCCTGTCGACCGTTTTCGAAGCTCCCTCCGTAGCGGCCGGGCGCCAGCGGCAGCTCGCCGAGCACCTGTACCCCGTACCGCTCCGCAAGTCGCGCGGCGCCCCCGATCCCGAACGGTTCGTGACGGCTGCCGCAGTCCTCGCAATCGAAGTACGCCATGTTCTCGATTACGCCGAGCACCGGCACGTCGACCCGATCGAACATAAGAATGCCCTTCCCTACGTCGGGATAGGCCAGCGCCTGGGGAGTGGTGACGATCAGCGCGCCGTCGAGCTCAACTGCCTGCGTGATCGTAAGCTGAATATCGCCGGTTCCCGGCGGAAGGTCGAGAAAGAGATAATCGAGATCCCCCCAGGCGACTTGATGCAGCAGCTGCTGCATGTAGCCCGAAACCATCGGTCCCCGCATGATCGCAGGCGAGTCGCCAAGCAGAAACCCGAACGACATAACCTGGAGCGGACCGACCGTAATCGGAATAATCATCCCGGCCTCGTCCTGGTATACCTCAACATCGTGCAATCGAAACAACGTCGGAACCGAGGGGCCGAAGAGATCCGCATCCAGCAGGCCGACCTTGTATCCGCGTTCGGCGAGCTCGAGTGCTACCGAGGCCGCAACGGTAGACTTCCCGACCCCGCCTTTGCCGGACGCTACCGCGATCAACGCCTTTACTCGCGTCAGTCCGCTTTTCTCCTGTTTGGTTGCGCGCGAGGGCGCGCGGCTCGTCATCCGCACCTCTACCTTTTCAACCCCCGGCAGTGCTCCAACCAGTCGTTCGGCATCGGTCTTGAAGCGGTCCTTGATCGGGCATGCCGGGGTGGTAAGCTCGATATCAAACGCCACCGAGCTCGGTCCTATCTCTATATTCTGAACGAATCCAAGCGAGACGATGTCTTGCTGCAGATCCGGGTCTATAATTTCGCTCAGTGCGTTCAGCACATCTTGCTGCGTTAGCGCCATTTGCTCCTCCTGATGCACAGGGATATGTTAGGGTTTAGCATATCAGCGGCACGAGCGCGGCACAAGACGGAGAACCAGTATGACCGAGATGCAGCGTGATCCCGCGCAGGGATACTTCCAGGACACCGAGATGATTCGGCGCGTCGTGACCGAGCAGGACGGACGGCTGTTCTTCGCCGAGTGGCTGAACGCGGCGCTCGGGGCGCTCCTGCTCGCGGCCACGGCGGCGACCGCGACGGTGCTCTCGGCGGAACACGGCTCGCTCGAGGCGGCGGTTCGTTTCGTCTGGATTCCGGCTGCGGTACTCGCCGCGGTCGTGGTGGTCGGCTCCTGCGCACGGCGGGTGCTTCACGAGCCCTTTCCGCTGTTCACGCTGCGTTTCCGGAAGTTTGTGCTTACCGAGCTCGGAGTGTACGCGGTGCTCGCGGTGTTCGCGGCGCTTCTTGCCGATTCCGGAGGCTGGCGGCCCGGCGTTCCGCTGCTGCTCGTATGCCCGCACCTGTTGATCCTCGGGTTTTACACCGTCGAGTCGCTGCAGTATACCGCGATCGTTGCCGCGGCGGCGGCGATAGGCGTTCTGTTACTCGCTCCGGAGGTGTTCGCGGCGTACCTGTTCGACGCCGTGATCGCTGCAGCGGCTCTGTTCGCCGGCAGCCTGCAGTTGTACTACTCAAGCGTGAAGGCCCCCCGCAGCTCGTTGAGCTAGGCCGGCACGACACCGGCGTGGCGTCGGCAGGAAACGGCCGACAGGAACCGCCGGAACCGCCGGTCTCTTAGTTGACACTCGGGAGGTGCTTTGGGACAATTCTGGCGGTGGAACAAGAAGCCGTAGGCATAGAGAATCAAGGTGCTACCGGAGCACCGGTAGCGGGGTGCCTCGGCGGAGGTAATGGCTAATGAAGCAACGTGTTCTCTTTCTCTGTACCGGTAACTCATGCCGCAGCCAAATGGCGGAAGGGCTCACAAACAGCTTACTCGGCGATCGCTTCGAGGCGTACTCGGCCGGCACCGCGCCGCAAGGACTCAACCCTTTGGCGGTTCGGGCCATGCAGGAGCGCGGAATAGATATCTCCGGCAACGACAGCACGCATGTTCAGGATCTGCTACACCTCGATCTCGATTATGTCGTAACGGTCTGCGATCACGCCGCCGAGACCTGTCCGATCTTTCCGGGCCGGGCAGTCGTACTACATCATGGGTTTGAAGACCCTCCGAAACTCGCCGCCGGCGCGTCGAGCGAAGAGGAGGCGATGATACACTATCGCAGGGTACGCGACGAGATCGAGGAGTTCATAACAGCACTGCCCGAAACCTTGTCGGACGCCGGGTAGCGCAGCGGCACCCGCCGGCGCGGCGCCGCGCGGCGCCACAGAAAGCGGCGCGACGAGTGCTTCGGTATCGAGAACTGTAGTATAAGGATCGTTTATGATACGCAGAAAAACGCTCTCTGAGGAGCAGGTACGGCACGCTCTCGAGCACAAAGAGTTTCCGGAGGACGTCGTTCAGGACGCGCCGCTTGTTGTGGTGGCGCTTACGCAAAGTTGGTGCCCCCAATGGCGTTCGATGCTCGGCTGGCTCCGCGAGCTATCGTATCGCGAAACGCCCGAGGGCGCCGAGCCGATAACGGTCTGGGAGCTCGAGTACGACGGTCAACCGTACTTCCGGGAGTTCCTCGAACTCAAGGAAAAAACCTGGGGCAACCGTTTGATCCCGTATCTGCGCTACTACCGCGACGGTGCGTTGTTCCGCACCGACAACTATATCTCGGCCGAGCAGTTCCTCTCGAACATAAAAGAGAGTTAGGACGACATGACCGAGCAACAGCGCACTCAGCTCTCGACGATGCTCAACGACGCGATCGCCCGCGTGGACCCTTACCGGATGCTTCGCGAACGCCTCGAGCTGCACGGGTCGCGGCTGACGGTACGGGGCGTTTCCGGAGATACCGTGATCGACCTCGATGCGTACCGCCGCATCGTAGTGCTCGGGGCCGGAAAAGCCGGCGCCAAGATGGCGCGTGCACTCGAGGATATTCTCGGCGACCGTCTTGAAAGCGGCGTGGTCGCGGTGAAGCCCGGCCACCAAGAGGAGCTGCGCACGGTACGCGCGATAGACGCGGGGCATCCGATGCCGGACGAAGGCAGCGTAGCGGCCGGCAAAGCCGTCCTCGAGCTCGCCGACGCCGCCGATCGGCACACACTCTGCTTCGTCCCGATATCCGGCGGCGGCTCCGCTCTTCTAACCGCGCCGCTCGAGGCCGAGATCGAGGGTCGTCCGGTGACGCTCACGCTCGAGGATCTCCGCCGAACCACCTCGGCGCTACTCGAGTCGGGCGCGACGATACACGAAATTAACTGCATCCGAAAGCATCTCTCGGCGGCCAAGGGAGGGCGTCTCGCCGAGCGCATCGCTCCCGCGCGCACCGTCAGTTTGATTCTGTCCGACGTGGTTGGGGACGACCTCGACACCATCGCTTCGGGTTTAACGGTGCCCGACCGTTCGAGCTATCAGGACGCGGCCGCCTTGATCGGGCGGTACGATCTCGCGGAGCGGCTGCCCGAGCCCGTCCGGGCCGTGATCGAGGCGGGAGTCGCGGGTACTGTGCCCGACACCCCCGACGCCTCACACCCCGCTTTCGCTCGGGTCGAGAATGTACTCGTCGGCACCAACCATGCGGCGCTCACCGCGGCAGCCGACACCGCGCGCCGAGCGGGGTACAACACCGTACTCTTATCGTCTCAGCTCACCGGGGAGGCCCGCGAGCTCGCGAAGACATTCGTCGGTATCGCGCGCGACCTCAACAGGTTTGAGCTGCTCGCGCCGCGCCCGTGCTGCGTGATCGGCGGCGGCGAGACCACCGTCACAATCCGGGGCGACGGACTCGGCGGACGCAACCAAGAGCTTGCACTGTCTTTTATACACGAGCTCGACAGAAGCGGCCGGTTCGCAGAAGATGTTGCGTTTCTCTCCGCCTCAACCGACGGGAACGACGGCCCGACCGACGCAACCGGCGCGTTCGCGTCGCTCGGGTTGCTCGAGGAAGCGCGCAGAAAGGGGCTGTCGCCGGCCCGGTATCTCGAGCGGAACGACGCCTATCGGTTCTTCGAACAGCTCGACGCGCTTCATAAGATCGGGACTACCGGAACCAACGTCTGCGACCTTCAGATTCTACTCGTTGGAGAGCACTCGACGGACCACTCAACGGCATAACGCCGCGGCGTCACTAACCGGTTTCGTGGGTCAGGATCTCGACACCCAATGCTCGATACGGGCCGAGCACAATAAGACGCGTGGTGTAGAGCGCGATCTCTTCAGCCTCCACCGGGAAGTTGCTTTCGAGCCACCAGCGCATCATCGCGAGCACGGTTGCCGAGATCGAGCTTATCGCAAGATCCGGAGGAACCATCGCCTCGGTGACGAAGCCGGTCTCGCGTTGGCGCGCGAGCTCGAGACGCTCTTGAAAGAGCTCGTCGATATGCTTTCGAATGCGCGTCTCGACCCCGCTCACACCGTTCTTGCCGAGCATGACCCGATAGAACTCACCGTACTCCCGCACATGCTCAAAAAACGCGCGCGCGTTCGGCGCCGCGCGGTCGAGCGATACGCCGTGCGAAGAAAGCGGAGGCTTGGTTCGCGCAACGAGGTCGTCGAAGATCTCGTCCATTCCGCGCATCAGGAGATCGTGCTTGTCTTCATAGTGGCGGTAGAACGTCACTCGGTTGACCATCGCCTGCTCGGTAATATCCTTCACCGTGACGGCGTGATATCCCTTCTCGGTCGTTAAACGAATCAGCGCATCCCAGAGATATTTGCGAGTGCGCCGCACTCGCAGCTCAGGCTTGGTTTTCGACACAATTCCCCCTCGGTCAGAGACGGAGCACGAATTGCTCGCGCGCATCCGCTATCACCAAATTCTCGTCGGGGCCAAATTGTATACCGTTTTGAGTAATTAAACAACCGGGGGGTTACTGTTGCGGATGCATGCAGTTACGCGAATCTGTAGCATCGCGCCCCGCGAAGGCTCGCGCCCCGCGAAGGCTCGACCCATGGTTCAACGAATCTTGAGAAACGCGCCGAACAGCCCGAACGTGATAAGCAGCTGTATGATCGCGAACTTCACCAGCACCTGCGCGTTCGACCAGCTACGGCTCTCGCGCAGGTGATCGTGCAACGGAAACCGCGTATTGTGCAGAACCCGGATCTTCAGGAATCGAAGCAGCGCTACCTTTACCAACCCCGCGCCGCCGTTAACGAGCAGTACGCTCGCGATAATGAATATGAGAAACGGATTTCCCGAGTTCATCACCGAAACACCGACAAAAAACCCAAGCGCGCGAGACCCGGCGTCGCCCATTAGGACGCGGCTCGGGTAGGCGTTATACCAGAGATACGCCGCGAGACACCCCACCATTGTAAAGGTCATGATCGCCCATTTGGCACCGGCGGTGTTGTGCGGGAGCAACAGGTATCCCGCGACCGCGGCGTGCCCGACCACGAAGTACATAATCACCCCGAGACTGATGAGGCCGAGCATCACTAAACTTCCCGACAACCCGTCGACGCCGTCGGAACAGTTGGTGCTGTTGATCGAGGTCCAGAGCATCGCGGTCGCGAGCACCACGTAGAGCCCGAACGAAAGCTCGATCACCGCGTTCGTGAACGGCAGCCAGATCATTAGTCCGTTGAACCCGGCCAACAACACCGCCGCGGTCGCCGCGAGCGCAAGGTCGATCAACCCTTTGCGATACTCGCTCCAGGGCCTCTCGCTGCGGTCGTCGAGATACCCCGAAAGCATCACCACGAACGTCATGACAAGCATCGCCAACTGCGCCGGCCCCAGCGGGACCACGAGTAGCGCGACCACGACAAATACCGTGATAAACACCACCCCCGCACCGGTCGGCTTTCCCACCGCCCCATCGGCCTGCGCGGCGTGCGCCCTGCCTTGATCCGAGGGAAGAAGCCGCCACACGCGCGGCAGCAACGCGAATGTTGCTGCAAACCCGAGGTACAGCCCGATGATAATGAGAATCGCGTGAGAACGCAGTAGCCGAAACGGACCGTACAACTCAGTCAGCTGTAGCCCTAACCAGTACAACAAAAGCATGCTCCCCGAGCAAAGCGGCGTAGGCCGCCGGATGTTCCACGACTATAGCGCATATCGCCGCCGACGGCAAAACCCTGCTGAGTGCCCACTGCTGAGTGGCCACTGCTGAGTGGCCACGCACCCGAGCCCCGGCTCTCGCACCGCCCGCCGGTTGCGGCCTTTGCGCCCCCTCTCCATTGGTTCCACCCGTTCCACCCGTTCCGTTCCGAAGCGGTTTGACGTCTTGTTACACCGCGCGATATACTTGTTTGAAATGGAGGTAACAGTAATGACGCAAAAAAGCAAGGTGCGAACGCTCGCGATATCGCTTACCGTCGCGATTTTTCTCGTCGGCGGCATGCCGCTCGTAGCGCAGATGCCGGACTTTGGTCAGCAACCCGAGGTTGAGGACGTAAGCGATGAGGAGCTCGACCGTTTCGTAGACGCCTTACAGGTTGTTGAGGAGATCCAGATCGAAACGCAAACCGCCATGACCGACGCAATCGAGGCCGAGGGAATGAGCGAACAGCGTTTCAGCGAGATTCACAACGCTCAGCAAAATCCTGAGATGGACCTTGGCGACGAGATTTCGGACGCCGAGGAAGAGGCTTACGAAAGCGTGTTGGCGGAACTCATGGATGTTCAACAGAGCGCACAGCAGGAGATGCAGGACGCGGTCGCTGAAGAGGGATTCGACGTTCAGCGTTTCAACGAGATCATCATGGCGATCCAGCAGGATCAAGAACTCGCGCAACGCGTCCAAGAGATGCTGCAGTAACCATTACGGTTGCGGCGGAACAACCCGGCCCTGCCGGCGGCGTGAGCGGCGCCCGACGGGGCGCTTACGCCCGGTCGCTTACGCCACGTACTGAGCGCGGATCCCGCGCAGCTTCGTAAGCGCCTCGGAGTAACTGTCGCCGGCAGTGAGCTGGAAAATGTTGCGCTCCAACAAACTGCCCTCTTCGCCCTCAAAGAGCGCTATCGGATGCGTGAGCAAGCGCTGTAGGTCGCGTTCCTCCACACCGTTTTCGAGCAGATACCACCCGAAGCTCGTCTGATCCAGCCCCAGAAGCTCGCCGTCGAGACCACAAAGATAGCACCACCCGTCCACTATCTCTTGAAACGGCCCCCGTGAGTAGTGAAACAGGCGCCGGACATGCCTCTTGCGATCGAGGAACCCGCGTTCGGCGAGCGCCTCCTCCATACCGGCAGCGAGCGACGCGAAGTGGTCCCACCCGAGCTCGGTGCGAAACACCATTACCGCGATATCGGTGCCTCGATTGTTCTTATGCAGCAGGGCTGGGAGGTCGTAGTTCACGATGTAATGCCCTCGATAGCGCTTAATCGTCTGCCCGTGCAGCGCCAACAGCTCGGCCTCGTCCACCCAGACGTCGAACAACTCGTCGGGGCGCATCTTGAGCACGCGCAGAGCCTCGAACGCCCCGATGATCGGCGCGCCTTCAAACGGCTCACCGAATCGTCGCGTAAACTCCGCACGCATCGCAGCGGTGAACAGCGACTTGCCGTGCACCGCGAACGCGAGTTGCACGCGGTAGTAGCGTTCCACGAGGTGGCGGTTAACGATGAAATCACCGGGTACGTTCGCTAAGTATACGAGGAAGATACTGCGGCGATACTCCGGGCAACGCTCGATGACGCGCAGAATGGTGCTCTCAACCTCCACTCCGTTCGCCTCGGGCCTAAGATACAAGAAGACGTCTTGAACTCCGGAGTCACGGCTTGGCCCGGGGTACGGAACAAGCACCTGAGGTGAGCGATTGAGCGTTTCAGCCTTCATCCCAACCTACACATGCAGGCTTACCTGCACACGAACAGGTTACCCTGTCATTTCATAGTGTAGCTCGGAACCTCGGAGATTACAAGATGGGAATCCGGGCATCCGTCAGTTGATCAGGGTGCCGAGAAATACCTCGCCGGCGACGCACGGCACCGTGATGCCCCAGTTCTCGAGCACCTGCGGGTGCAGCTCGCCGAACACCCCGATCACCGTACCGTCGTGCGTTATCTCGGCTGCGCGCCCCGGAATGAAACGCGGGTCATCGCACTCGCACAGCTGATACTCCACACGCAGGTAAAACAACAGCGCGGCGAGGTCTTGGTTCAGGAGGTTGAAGTCCGCGGCGGCGTCGGCGATCAAGACCGCGAGCGTGTCGAGGGTCACCGAGCCGTAGTTATCGCGCTCATCGGTGCGCGCCACCTTGCCGACCTCAAACACTCGATGCGGATACACGGCGTGCGCCGAGATGCTCTCGGCGTAGAGCAGCTGAGGTAGCGCCGAGCCTCGCAGATAGGCATAGTTCTCGGACATGGGGTTCGCGATCTTCACGAGCTCCGCAGCGTAACGGTCGCGTACCTCCGCGGGGTACATTCGCTCGACGAAGTCGCGATACGACCCGAGATAATTGAAGATCATCTCTTGATAGCCGAGCCCCACCATGTTTGTTTTCACACGCCGCGCGTATTCCTCGACCGGCGAGAGACGCCCAACCGTGAAATCGGTCGGCGCGAGTGGGCTGAAGGTGCGCATCTCGTGACCGATCATCACATCCTCGGCGACATCGGCGGGGTGCAGAAAATCGTTGCGGTACGGCGGCGGCAGGATCCGAACGCCGCCGTTCGCCGGCTCGGCGGTGATGCCCATCCGTTCCAAACCGGTCATCAAGTCTTGCTGCGACAGCTCCGCGCCGAGCAGGTGCGAGGCGTACGAGGCCTCGAGCTCCACCGGCTCTTGAAAGTAGAACGGGGTCACGACCGAGCGACCGAGCGGCGTGTCGTACGGGTACTCCACGAGCACCGGATGAATCTCGTACCCGGCGTCCGCGAGGTCGCAGGCCGCGATCGCGCACGCCACCAACAGAGACGGCATATCGGTTCCGGTCATCTCCACAAACAGCCGCTCGTCGCCGACCTCTACCGCGCCGAGATCGGCGCTGTTGGTGATCGGAGGGAAGCTCAAGACGCGCTCGCGTGCGTCGCTCAGCATCGGGTATTTCGGAAAACCGCGCACGATTCTACCGAACTCCAGCCCTTTCTGGTGTTGGTCGAGGATCTCACGCGGGGTAAGGGCGGTCTCCATACCGAGCGGTTGAAAACGCAGACCGTCGGGCTCGGCGGCGTAGTAGCGCACCGGATACTCGATCAAGTCGCTTCGGTACACGCCCATCGCGATTGAGCTGCGCTTCCGCCCGTAGTTCCAACACAGCTTCTCCTGCGTCTGAATCACGTCGTCGAGCTGCACGCCCGAGATCGGTGAGCCGCTAACCGCAAACGCCGCGATGTACGGCCTGATATGCTCGAGCGCCGGATCGACCTCCACACGCCGATCGCCGTAGGGCTTGGGCTCCTCGGCGGTGGAAAAGAAGGCGTAACTCGGCCGGGAGCCGCCGGTGTAGAGCGAGAGCTGGCGGCCGAGACCGGCGGTGGACCACAGGTCGGGGCGATTCGTGTCGTTGAGCTCAACCTTCATCACCCCGTTCTCATCGGCCGGCTCATCCAACTCGGCTTTCGCGCAGGTGAGCAGTTCTTCGAACTCGTCTCGATCGTAGCGACGCCCGATATACTCAAACAACGCGTCTTGATTGACTTCTATCTTCGGCATGCAGTCCTCACTCGGCGCGACGCAGGCGCACGTTTTCGATGTCTGCGGAGAAGAGCTCGCGCAGATCGTCGAGCCCGAGGTGCATAAGCGCCATGCGGTCTATCCCCAGACCCCATGCCGCTACCGGAACCTCCACCCCCAACGGCTCGGTAACCTCGGGACGGAAGATCCCCGAACCGCCGAGCTCGAACCAGCCCAGAACCGGGTGCTTGATATGCACCTCAACCGACGGCTCGGTAAACGGGAAGTAACCGGGCACATACTTCACATCGGTTGCCCCGGCGAGCTCAACCGCAAACATCTCGAGAAACCCGAGCAGCGTGCGCAGATTCACGTCGGGGCCGAGCACGATGCCCTCGGTCTGGTAGAAGTCGGCGAGATGCGTGGCGTCTACCTGATCGTAGCGGAAGCAGCGCACCACGCCGAAGTACTTGCCGGGTACCTCGGCTTGCGGAAGCTGCTTCGCAGAGAGTACCGTCCCTTGGCTGCGGAGGATCAAGCGCCGCGTGAACTCGCGGTCAAAGCCGTAGCCCCACCCGCGGCTTCCGGTCCGCCATCCGTCTTCGTGTGTAGAAGCGACCTGACTGAGAAACGGCTCCTCGATCGCCTTTGCATGCCGCGGCTGATCGACGTAGTACACGTCGTGGATGTCGCGCGCGGAATGGAACTGCGGCATGAACAGCGCGTCGGAGTTCCAGAACTCGGTCTCGACCAACGGCCCATCGAACTCCTGAAATCCCAGCGAGACCAGCTTGTTCTTCACATGGTCGAGATACTCGCAATACGGGTTGCGACGCCCCGGCACAACGCGCCCCGGCGGCAGCGAGATGTTGTAGGCACGAAACTGTCGGCCTTTCCAGGTGCCGTCGCGTAACATCTGCGGCGTTACCGCACCGATCTCGTCCCCGGTTACCCCCGCTTCGCCCAGCTGCCGCTGCACGCGCACCCCGGCCGCGGTCAAACGGTAGCGCACCTCTTCGCTCTCGGCCTGACGAAACGCGGAGCTTCCGGCGCCTCGCTTCTTGCTGATCCGTCCGATCACCGCGCGCTCGCCGTCGCCCAGCGCCGAGGCGTCGAGCACCTCGCCCTCGCGCGTACGGTCGAGCAGCGCACGCACCGAGGCGACGCCGTCGGCCTTGCCGGCGTCTACAAGCCGAACGCGTTTATCGTCGTCCATCGTAACCGCACCGGCCTTGCTGAGCACACCGAACGCCGAGCCGGTGTCGCGATTCTCGAGCCCGAGCGCCTCGCCGATCTCCGGCATTGTTTTGGGGCCGTCGTTCTCGAGCACTCGCAGAATACGTTCCTCGGGCGTGCCGTTGTCGCGATAATCACGACCTAGCTCGGTGAGCTCGTAACGCGTGACGGTGCTACGCTCGATCTCCTCGATGTAGCCCTTCTGCGAAAGCCAGCTGATCGCCTGATTAGCCTGGCCGCGGTTATAGCCGAGCGTCGATTCCAAACTCGGGGCGTCTATCGTGTGGGTTTCCGTAAAGCCGAGCAAGACTCGAACTTCCAGCGGATGCAGGCTCTTTGCGAGGTCCTCGGAAGTCTGCATGAGAGCTCCTCAATCTGGGTACTGGTGCGGGTTATTGGAGGATACGGGAGTCGAACCCGTGACCTATTGATTGCGAACCAATCGCTCTACCACCTGAGCTAATCCCCCAAGCTCCACGGCGATGCAGCGGTGCAGCGGTGCGCCGTGAACGAGGGTAGCCTACACGTTTTGCGCGCTTTTGAAAAGACCGTAATTCGTGATAATATCGGTTCATGGCACGACACACGCGGGCGGCTCGCCTTTCGGCTGTGGCGCTGCTCGGCGCAATCCTCCTCGCCGCATGCGCCGGGGCGCCCGATGAAGCACCCTCCGCCGCCGGAGCGCCGGACCGGCCCGAGACCGGCCTGCCCCGGGTCGCACGGCGCGCTCCCGAACCGCCGGAGCTACGCTCGCCGCAGATAGAGATGGTTGATTTTGCGCAGCTGCGGGTAGGAATGAGCACCGCCGAGGTCCGCGCGATCTTTCCGGATCCTGTCGAGATCGAGACCTCGACGCGCGGGCTCGAGGTGTGGAGCTACGGCTTCGCCGAGCTTCTGTTTCGCGACGGCTTTCTCGAGAACTGGTTCAATCTGCGAGATTATCCTCCGAGACGGTAACGCGAGAAGAGAACGACGCAGTTCGCGAGCCTGCGCCCGGGCCTGCATCTGCGCACGACGACAGCCCGCCGCGTTTGGGCCGTCGGAGCCCGTGTTACACCGTGAGCCGATCCTGTTCCTGCGCCACGATCAGTTTCACGAGTGTCTTCCCCTTGATCATGGCTCGATAACCGTCGAGTAGATCGCGTAACTCTTGATCGCTGCGCAACGGATCATGGTGAAAAAACACGAGCGAATCGACCTCGGCCTTATGAGCCGAGTTGATCGCGAACTCGAACGGAGAGTGCCCCCAGCCGATGCGGTTTTTGAGGTACTCCTGTAGGGTATACTGCGAGTCGTGGATCAGAAGATCGCTGCCGCGATAGAACTCGCGGAGCTGCTCGTTCTGCTCCTCCGCGGCCTCCTCTCCCTCTTCGGCCAACGCGGGGTCGTAGTCCGGGTCGTGTGGGTCGACCGGGAAGAGGTTTCGAAACGGCTCGTTGTCGTAGACGGTGGTAACGCTCTTTCCGTTGTAGTCGAAGCGGTAGCCGAGACAAAGCACCGGGTGATTCAGGAACTTGGTTGTGACGCGCATCCCGTCCGGCAACTCAAAGCTTTGTTCTTTGAGCTCGTGATAGCGAATCGTTGCCGCGAGCTCGGTCTGGCGCACCGGGAAGTACCGGTAGCTCAGTTGCAACCCGATAATCTGCTCGATCGTTTCTTGCTCGTGCGTAACCGGGCCGTAGACATCGATCTCGCTGCCGGGGATGAAGATCGGGGTGAAGAACGGGAACCCCATGATATGGTCCCAATGAGTGTGGGTGAGAAACAAACGCGCCCGGATCGCACCGTGCGGCAACTCCTGCGCAACAAGATGATCGCCGAGCCGCTTGATCCCGGTTCCGGCGTCCACCACGATGAGCCCGTTGTGCTCTCCGTAGCGAATCGCGATACAGGAGGTATTGCCGCCGTACTCCACCGTGTCGGGGCCCGGACTCGGGATCGAGCCGCGCACCCCCCAGAACTCCACCACCATCAGGCCTTGACCTCGGCAATACGCAGAAAAACCGCCGCTTTCTCTATCTCGCTGTGAATCGTGTCCTCGATCCCGTCGAGATACGCAACATCCACCTTGAGATGAGCGCTAATTTCCTCGGGGAGAGCTTCGGGGTAGCGATC
>PUOW01000014.1 GCA_003552185.1 Spirochaetaceae bacterium | reverse complement strand
CTCCATCGGAGACATGCTTAACGCGCTTTCCTCGCCGATGAAACAGGTGCCCGGCAAGGCTTCGAGCAGGCGGTCGCGCAGTAGGCGTTCAACGGAGCGGTCGGCCGAGGTTACCAAAGAGTCGTCGTGTTTGAGCTCGCTGCTGAGGCGGGGTTGCTCCTGCAGCGCTCCGGCGCCGGCCTCGCGTAACACCGCGATGATCGTCGTTTCGTTCCATCGAGAATTCGTCATGGTCAGGTAGTATACGACACTGGGGGCGGCTTGGCGAGCGCCTGTGCCGCTGCTATAGTAGGTTGCATGATTACCTTGCCCGTTGCCGGACGGTCCGAGCACTACACGGTTCAACCCTCGAAGATCATCGCACTCGGTTTAAACTACCGCGAACACATCGCGGAGAGCAACTCGGTGCAGGTGCGCGGCTTCACGCAGGAGCTGCCGAGCGAGCCGATTCTGTTCCCCAAAACGCCGAACTGTCTCATCGGTCCTGAGGAAGAGATCGTGCTGCCGAGTATCGTTGCGCGCTACAACTTTGAGGAACCGCGGACCGATTACGAGGGGGAGCTCGCTCTCATAATCTCGAAGCGCTGTCGCAATGTCGCGGTCTCCGAGGCCTACGATGCGATCTTGGGGTTCACCTGTATGAACGACGTGAGCCAGCGAAACATTCAAAACGGTGACCGCGGTGGGTGGTTTCGTGGAAAGTCGTTCGACACCTTCGGACCGATCGGCCCTCGCATTGTGCCGATCGATGAGATCGGTGATCCTCAGGCTCTTGCGATCGAGACGAGGCTCAACGGCGCGACGGTGCAGAAAGGAAACACCGCGCAGATGATCTTTTCGATCGCCGAAACAGTCGCGTTCATCTCCGAGAACTTCACGCTCGAGCGCGGCGACATCATCCTCACCGGCACGCCGTCGGGAATTGGGCCGCTGCACCCCGGCGATGTTGTGGAGGTTGAGGTAGAGGGGATCGGCGTGCTCCGCAACCGCGTTGCCGCGCGGTCTATATGAGCTCCTCGAGGATATAGAACACGCTTTCGTCGGTTCCGAACACCATGAAGCGGCCGGCTATCACCGGTGCGCTCAGCACCGCGCCCTCGAGTTCCATCTCCCAGACCCGGCTGCCGTCGCGCGCCGAAAGCGCGACTAACCGCGGCGGCCGCTCGCGGTCGGCCGTTCTCACCGGGCCGAGCCCAAAATACACACGGTCGCCCGCAACGGTGGGCGCCGAGGTCGTGACGGCGTCGAACTCGCGCTCCCAGCGCAGCATCCCGTCGTCGCGGTTGAACGCCCTCACCACCGAGTCGCCGCTTGTGAAGATTACGCGGTCGCGCCAGACAGCCGGAGCCATGTAATCGAGGAGCTCAACGTTGTCGCGGAACCGCATCGTCGGTTCCTCCGCGAAGCCCTCGGGCCAACGTGACTGCTTGCGCGACTCCCAGAGAATGCTCCCGTCGGAGCGATCGAGCGCGTAGTACCCCAGCTCCCAGAAACTGCCGCTCGGCGCCCCGGTGGCCATGAACAGGCGGTCGTCGTCGATCGCCGGAAACGAGTACCAGACCGCGTTCATGCGCATAGTGTCGAGCGTCCAGAGGTACTCTTCCTCGGCGAGATCGTAGGCTGCGAGGGTGCGCGGATCGTGAGGTGGGCCGGGAGCAAAGTACATCACATCGTCGTGCACCTGAAACGTGATGTAGTACCAAATGGGGTTCTGAAGGCGCAGACGCTCCTCGCCGTCGAGCGATACCGCGAAGGTAGCTCCTCCGTCGCTTGCGAATAGTACACGATCTTCGTACCGTGTAACCGAGGACTGCACCGGTCGCCCGGTGTTGAAGCTCCAGGCCTTACTGCCGTCCTCGCGGTGCACGGCGTAGGCGTGGCCGTCGAGAGAGCCGAAATACACGTGGTCCTGATCGGCGTACGGAACAGCGTTGATCGGAGCGTCGGTGCGGAACACCCACCGCATATAGCCGCTCTCGATATCGAGCGCGTAGAAGTTACCGTCGCGCGAGCCGAAGTAGATGGTGTCGTCCTTGATGACCGGCGGGTTGAACGACTCGAGACGCTCGCCGTCGGCCTGCAGGTGCAGTTTCCAACGCACGCCGAGAGGCGGCCGGATCGCGCGCTCGGTTGCGCCGCGCCCGCGATCGCCTCGGAACGTGATCCAGTCCGACTCGCCGCGGCAGCCGAGAAGCAGCACCGCGAGGACGGCCGGCAGCGCAACGAGGCGCAGCGCGCGACGCAGGCCCGCCCGAGGTCTGAACGGCGCACCAAGCGTTCGGCTCACCATTGGTAGCGCAGACCCCGCAAGCTGAAGGTAGATCGAATTCGCGTGACCGGCCCACCGGCCGAGGCGGAGCGAAGGGCGCGGTGATAACGACGCCACAGCTCGGCGTGCGCCTCGGCGCGCGCCTCGGTATCCCAGCGTGTGCGGTATCTCAGTTTCTCGTAGAGTTCGGCAAACTCGCGGAGCTCCGGTACGCGCGCGGCGAACTCCTTCGCGGTTTCGGAGCGCTTCTTAAACACGCCGCCTCGTGCTGCAAGGCGCAACAACAACAGCCGATATAGCGCCTCGGCGCCGCGTTCCGAGGGCGTTTGGGCGACGCGCTGCAGATATAGCTCGCGCAGGTGTCGATACGCGAACGCGGCGGCTGCGGTGACGGCAAGGAGCAGCGCGGCTGCGCGAGCGAGCATGCCCCACGGCACGGTGGGCGCCGGCGCCGCGCTCGGCTCGTCCTCGAGCATCGGGATCACGACATCGCGCAGGTTGGGGTCGCCGAGCCCCGCCGGCGGGATCGCGTGCGAGGTGGTCTCGAACTCCACCCAGCCGTGATCGGGAAGATACAGCTGCACCCAGGCGTGGCGATGAGCGGTGGTAACGAGATAGAGCTCATCGGGGCGATACTCCTGCAACGGCTCGACGCGCCGGCGTATCATTTCGAGTCCTCGGCGGTGCGACGGCGTCTGCAGCTCCTCGGCCGCGATATAACCGGTGACCACGCGCGCCGGAATGCCCGCCAAGCGAGCCAGAATCGCGGTGGTATGCGAAAACTCCACACAGTCGCCGGTACGGTCGTGTTCGAGAAAACGTACCATGTGCGCGATCGAGACATCGTCATCGTATCCGGCCTCGTACTGAAACTCACGAAAGCTTCGAAGGATTGCATCGATGCGCTCGTGATACGGAAGCTGATCGAGTTTGAACGCGTCGGGTTGCGGCGCGTCGCTTGCGCCGTTGTGCTCGGCTCCGAGGTCGGCGACGCGACGCATCCCGAGGTGCCGCTCAAGATGCTGCTCGAACACCCGCCTGTGCTCCTCGCTGAGCGGCACCTCGAGGTAATCCGCGACTCGACGCTCGGTCTCTGCGCTCGGTGGGCGTAGCCCGCGCCAGTCGTGCGCGTTGCCGACACCGCGTGCAAGCGCCGAGGCCTCGGCAGTGTACTCGTAACTGAAGGGGTGGAAGCGACCGCTGTGCGTAGTAGGGGTGATTTTGGTGGGCGCGTACTGCAGGAAGCGCTCCGAGCGTGTCGAGAGAAAAAAGGTTTCGTTCGGCTCACGTCCTCGGTCGCGCCGGTGCG
>PUOW01000415.1 GCA_003552185.1 Spirochaetaceae bacterium | reverse complement strand
GGTTGCGTCACGGCGTGATCGTGTTCGACGGCAACCCCGGTGATCTTACCGAGGACTGGCTCGACAAAATCTACGCCGGGCACGAGGACGACTTGAAGAAGCAGATGAAGGTGTCCACCAGAAGCGACGGGGATGAGGAAGATGAGTGATTCGTCGGTTCATTATCATTGGCGTCGACCACACTTCATTGAGACGCCGTGGATTCGTTACAGCCTGATTGCCCTTGCGCTGATCTATCTGGCGTTCGCGTTAAGCACCCTGCGCGTGAATCCTCAGCGTGTTGCCGAAGGAATTCCGCGGGCAATCACCATGTTCCGCGGCGCGTTTCCGCCCGATTTCGCCGCACGAGGAGGCTTGATCGTTCGCGGATTCATCGAAAGCATACAGATGACCCTTATCGCGACTGCGGTCGGCGTTCTGTTGAGCATTCCAATCGCGTTCATGGCCGCAAAGAACATCAGCATCTTGCCGATCTACGCCGTCGGGCGCACGATCGTGATCGTATCGCGTAGCCTGCACCCGGTTGTTCTCGGCGTTCTGTTCGTCTCGGCGGTTGGGTTCGGCGCGTTTGCCGGAATCCTGACCCTGATTATGTACACGATCGGCTTTGTCGGTAAGCTGCTGGCGGAGGCGATCGAGGAGATCAAGTACGGGCAGGTCGAAGGCATACGCTGTACCGGCGCCGGCTTCTTCACTACGCTCGTCTACGCCGTTTTCCCACAGGTTCTGCCTCGGCTGATCGGTCTCTCGGTGTACCAGCTCGACATCAACCTGCGTGCCTCGGCGATCGTCGGCCTCGTGGGAGCCGGTGGTATCGGAGGAACCCTCAACACCGCCTTCGGTCGCTACGACTACGCGACGGCGTCGGCAATACTCCTGGTGATGATCGGTATCATTCTCGTAGCCGAGGGCATCAGCGGCCGACTACGGAGGTTGACGAAATGAGCACACAACAGAGTTCCGTATCTACCCCCAAGACCTCCGAACACTTTCAGTGGGTGCGCTTCACGGCGAAACAGCGCATCGCTCGGAGCTTGGGTTACTTGGCGGTCGGCGTTGTGCTGTACTGGGCTCTCTCAACCGTCAACATCTTCTGGCCGTGGGTCTGGACCGCCCCGGCGCAGATCGGCGACATGATGTTCCGGATGTTTCCGGTTTCGTTCGTTCAATTGAACCCGATCTTGTTCGCGTTGGTTGAGTCGATCAATATGGCGGTGCTCGGCACCATCGTCGCGGTCTTTCTGGCGATGCCGATCGCGTACCTCGGCGCACAGAACGTTACGCCGAACAAGGTGACGCTATGGTTCGCGCGCTTGGTAATCGTCGCCACCCGCTCGGTCGACACGCTCATCTGGGCGCTCGTGTTCGTCGCGATTATCGGACCCGGGCCGCTCGCCGGTATTCTGGCGGTGGCGTTCCGCTCGATCGGCTTTCTGAGCAAACTCGTGGCGGAGTCGATCGAAGAGATCGACTGGGGCCCGGTTGAGGCGCTACAGGCTTCGGGGGCGTCGCGTTGGCATGTGCTCGCGTACGCGATCGTGCCGCAGGTTGTGCCGAGTTTCTGGGCGATTACGATCCTGCGTTGGGACATCAATATCCGCGAGTCCACGGTCCTTGGGTTGGTCGGAGCCGGAGGCATCGGGCTCATTTTCCAGGGCGCGATCGATATGTTCCGCTGGAACACCGTCTCGCTGATTTTGATTGTGATCGTACTGGTTGTGTTCGCCGGCGAGTTGGTCACCGGCGTCGTGCGCCGCAAGCTTCTTTAAGGATCATGCAATGAAACGATTGATACTGGTTTCGCTCGTGTTAATGCTTGTGCTGCCGGCGGCGTTCGGTCGTGGAGCTCGAGAAGACGCACAAAAAATCGGTCCGATTCCGGACGAAGACTGCCCACCCGACCAGCGTGGGGACCTTGATGTCTACTACTGCGATCGAGACGGAGACCTCCTCGCCGATCGACCGGCTGAGGAGAGCAAATGGGTCGACCCCGACACCTTGATCTTCTCCTACACTCCGGTCCGTGGTCCGGTAGTATATGAGGATATGTGGTACGACTTTCTCGACCACCTGGCCTCGGTGACCGGCCGCGAGGTGCGCTACTACACCGTGGAGTACTACACCGCTCAGATACAGGCGATGCGGGCCGGGCGCCTGCATGTCGCGGGCATCTCTACCGGGCCAACGCCGTTCGCGGTGAACCTTGCCGGGTACGTACCGTTCGCGATCATGGGCGGCGACGACGGGCGGTTTGGGTACACGCTGCAGGTCTACGTGCACGCCGACAGCGATATTCGAACCATGGAGGATCTGCGCGGCCGGCGCGTGGCGCACGTAACCGAAACCTCGAACTCCGGCCACCAGGCGCCGATGGCGCTGTTCCCGGCCGCAGGTGTTAGCCCGGGAGAGGATTACGAGATCGAGTTTTCCGGGAGCCACGCAGCCTCGGCGTTCGGGGTGATCTCCGGAGAGTACGATGCGGCCCCGGTTGCCTCCGAGGTTGTAGATCGTATGGCCCAACGCGGTCAGTTCTCAAAAGACGAGATCCGCATCATCTATGAGACCGACCCGTTTCCCACCACCTCGTACGGCTATGCGCACAATCTGCACCCTGAGCTCGCGGAGAAGATCCGCGAAGCGTTCTTTACGTACGAGTTCGCCGGAACTCCGTTGGGCGAGGAGTTTCAGGTCGACGGATTCATCCCGATCTCGTACCGCGAGGACTGGGAGATTATCCGCACCATACAGCAATACAACGAAGTAGAGTACACACTCGAGGCGATAGACTGATCGCTATACGGCGCGCCTTTTCAGGCGCGCCTTTTTTTTCGTATACTCACCGTAGTGCAGTCGTGAAATCTCGGCGGAGCACCGGAGCCGAGATTCCGCACCCCTCGATCTACCATCCAAAACCACGCCTTGAGGAGGCATTACATGGCCACACAAACGCAAAACCGGAGTATCAAAGAAATGCTCGGAACCGAGACCGACGCGCTGTTGAACCACAGCTGTTCAACGGTGTCCAAGGACCAACTTCATCTTCCCGGTTCCGACCACGTAGACCGCGTTTGGGCACAGTCCGACCGCAACAACCGTGTGCTCGGAAACCTTGAGCGTATCTACAGTCACGGCCGACTCGGCGGCAGCGGCTACCTCTCTATTCTGCCGGTGGATCAGGGCATCGAGCATTCCGGCGGCGCCTCGTTCGCCAAAAACCCGGCCTATTTTGATCCGGAGAACATCGTGAAGCTCGCGATCGAGGGCGGCTGCAACGCCGTTGCCTCAACCTACGGCGTGCTCGGAGCGGTGGCGCGAAAGTACGCGCACAAGATTCCGTTCCTCGTGAAGATCAACCACAACGAGCTTCTCACCTACCCCAACGATTTTCGCCAGATCATGTTCGGCAGCATCGACGAAGCCTACAACATGGGAGCAGCCGCTGTCGGTGCGACAATCTACTTCGGCTCGGACGACTCGAACCGTCAGATCATAGAGGTTGCCGAGGCGTTCGCGTACGCCCACGAGCTTGGACTAGCCACGGTTCTCTGGTGCTATCTCCGAAACAACGCCTTCAAGGTAGACGGCACCGATTATCACGTCTCGGCCGACCTT
>PUOW01000060.1 GCA_003552185.1 Spirochaetaceae bacterium | reverse complement strand
GCCCGGGTGACCTGCTGTTTGTGGCGGTCGGGGGAGATGACAGGAGCGAGCTGATCCTCGGCCCGGCGTACAGCGAGGACTGGACGGCCATGGCTTCTCCCAATCCCAACGATCCACCCTCTGTGCGTATCTATCCTGACCCTGGGTCGGACCCCAACGATCCGGAGCCGCCGGAGTCCCTCGGGGGCTTCGACCTCCGCGCAGCGCACCACGACCTGGGACGCGGGCGCACCGGGCTCGTGTTCTGGAACGACGAGCTGCACCGGACGATCGTGATCGAGATCAGCCCTGAACTCGCGGGTGAGCTCATCGATGATCCGCCGCCGGACTTCGTCACCGACAGCGCGCCGACGCTTGTGCTCTCGGCGCGCGACTATCACGAGGTCATCTACACGCGCAGCGGTGTGGTTGTGATCGACGGCGATCACGCGCTCTACGAGTTTCCGTCCGGTAACCGCAAGGCCGAGTACAGCCGCGACTGGGGCGGCGATTTTATCTACGCCTACAGCCCTGACGGAAGGTGGCTCTACGCGCTCGACCTGCAGCGCTACCGGCTCTACAAAGCGAGGACCTGGTGGTGACCGAGCTCACGGCGCCCCGCGCGCACAGACTGCTTCGGTTGCTCACGATGCTCGGCATGGCGCTCCTGATGCTCTGCGCGGCGCAGTCGTTGTGGGCGCGCGGCGCCGGCGAAGCGCCGCCCGAACCACCCGCGCCGCAGAGCGATCGGCAGAGCGAGATCCCGGCGGTCGGCACCTTTCCCGTGCCGTTGCTGTTCGTGTTTACGCATTCCGGGAGCGAACGCTCCGAAGCCGAGCTTGAGGCACTCCGAAACTCGGCAGCGGCCGCGACCGCGGTACGCGCGCCGTCGGCACGCCTGCGAATCGTCGACTCCGCCGGGCACGCGAGCGGCGAACGTGAGCTACGCGAGCGCGCACTGCAAAGCGAGGCGGTCGGTTGGGTTGAGATCGGCGTGGATGAGTCCGAGACCGGAAGCGAGATTCGCGCGGCCGGGTATGCAGTGACCGCGATTCAACCGGTATTCGAGGTACAGTACCGCGAACCCGGAGACCTCGCCGGCCCGCGGCTGAGCCGTGCCTGGCAACCGGCGGTCGAAGCCTTTGAAGCCGCCTACGAGACGCTGGTGGAGCTTGCGCTCGCCGAGCTCCGTTACACCTCGCTCACCCTCCGGGCGGTGGCAGGCACCTCCGTTGACGGGCTCGGGGAAACAGCCCGGACGGTGCCTGATGACGGGGTTCTCAGAGCCATGCTCCCGAGCCCTTCAGCTTATTCGATCACTGCTCGTCGCTCAGGGCACTATCCGGACGAGCGGCTCGTACTGCTTCTCGAAGACCCGGTGGATATCGAGCTCGAACAGCCACGGCGTTCGCTCTACAGTTGGGACCTTGGCCTAGCCAACGCTTCTTACCCCTCGCTCGAGGTGGCGCGGCGCGTGCGCGGCGACTACCTCTTTGTACGAGGCGGGCTTACGACCTACGTGCTGGGGCTTGTACCGTTCGGGGGCGATGACGATGGGGGCTTGGATGGAGACGAAGATCGTCTGCTCGCCGGAGAAGACCTCACCGTTTTCAGCCTGCAGCTCGGCAGTTACTTGCACGCCCCCTACGGACGGGCGCGTGCCTACGCCGCCGCCGGCACGCTGTGGCGCGTGATCCACACCTCGGGGTACCGCGGGCGCGACCCGGTTGCCCCATGGGCGCTGGTCACCACGCTGGGCGTCGAAAACCGCCCGAGCCGGCCCTGGCGGCTGTTTTTCGAGTGGCAACCGGTTTTCTACCGCACCGAGTATCCTGAGGTTCTGCAGCGGCGCCTTCCGGGAACGGTGCAACTCACCGGCGACCGTCACGATTCCGGGGACGAGTTCTTCTTCACCGGCGCCGGCAACAGCGCCTGGGTGTTCTCGGCCGGAGCGTTCAGATTGGGGGTACGATGGCAACCGTAAGACCGAGCTTAGCTCAGTACGCATTTGGCGCGGCGAGCATGGGGACGCCCCGAGTTTCGGCGGGTGCGCGGCCGGCAGTTTGCGGCGTGTGGGGTTTGGCAGCAGCGCTTATCCTCTCGGGGTGCAGCCTCCCACCTGTGGATATGGAGACATCGCTCGCGCTCTCGGCCACGGACAGGATGGAGCCCGTCTCGGCTTTCGCGGTTAACCGGCACTGGGGTGACGAGCTCCCGGCGCGGGACGGCGAAACCGTGTTCTACCCGGCACTCCTCGACCCGCCGGCGTTTGGTTTCATTTTGGCCGAGGACGACGGAGCCTGGGTGCGCGTCAGTTTTACCGGTCTTGATGAGACGCAGGATCCGGCGATGCCTCAGCCGGTGGGCGAGCGAATAGACTTCGGCTTTGGGCGTGCAGCCGCAGTGCCTTACACCGCCTGGCAGCCGGTGAGGAAGGTGAGGAACGGGGCCGGCGAGGAGCTGTTCATAGTGACCGCCGTGCGCGGCGAGGAGCTCGAGTATCGCGCCCTCCATGTCGATGAAGCCGCAGACCCGACCTTTGTCAACGAGTACCGCGTCCACGATCTGTACGACCACCTGAGCGGGGCGTTCACGGATCCCGATGATCCCCCAGTGGCCGTGGCCGCCGGCGTGACGTCGCCGATCTCGGACGGGCCTGCGATCCCGACCCCGGCGGTAGTCGGGCTGTTCGATGAAGGCGGCCGGTGGCGCCTGGTGTACGCAGAGCCCGAGGAGAACGAAGACGACGATGCACTCGGTGCCCCACAGCCCCTGGATGCGCCGGATCGCGACGCACCGCTGCAGATCGACTCCCCGGCCGGCGGCGAGCTTCACTTCGTACTCACCGGTGACGACTACACGGTTTTCGTCTCGATCCCATCCGAGTCGGCGTTCCGCACCTTCCGACTGCGCGGAGCCACCGGAGAGACCGAAGTCGCGCCCTACGAAGAGATCATCCTCAGCGACAGGATCGCGGCCGTGCTCTCCACCGGTCGCCTCCTAGTGCATACCGGCGACCGCTACCGTATCCACGACTGCGACGGGCGCCGGCGCTCGCAGTTCACCTCCGGCGGGCTGCGCTTCCTCTATGAGCGCCGGGACTCAGACGACAATCGCTGGTACAGCTACTTCAGCCACGCCTATTGGGGGCGCGTCGACGGTGAAGACTACCTGTTCGTGCGCGCATACCGCATCCGCACCGACCGCCTCGGGACGCTGGACTAGAGCTAAGCGGGCGTGCGGAAGCCGCCGGCGGTTTCAGGACTCGGCAACCAGATACTGCAACTCTTCCAGGAACTCAACCAGCTCCGGCTCGGCGGCGCGGTTGCGCTCCTGTAGCAGGTAGGCGCGGCGCGCCTCGTCGTCGCCGAGCCCGGAAAGCGTATAGACGATATCCATCACGTCGAGGATCGCCCCGCGCCGGCCGGTCTCCTGAAAGCCGTCGTCGTAGCGGCGGATGCGCTCAGCCAGCCCCGGGAACAGGCCGGAGACCTCCGCGGAGCTCAGAAACTCGTCCAGATGCAGCTTGCCCTCGATCAGCGCAAGCGCGTCCTCGCCCTCGGCAACCACCGCGCCCTCGGTCTCGCGGAACCGCTCGTAAGCCGCGCGGGCGCGGCGCATCTCGTCTTCCAAGTCTCGCAG
>PUOW01000381.1 GCA_003552185.1 Spirochaetaceae bacterium | reverse complement strand
TTGTCGCGGTTCCGCTTCTTGCCGTCGGGCTTGCACGGGCGCGAAGCGGCTCGGTCTCGGCGCGTCTCTTCCTTGCCGGCGTCGCCGCGTATGTTTTGGTAACGTATCTGTTCTACCTCACGATGGGGGCGTACAACGCGTTGTTCCTCGCGTACGCCGCGTTGCTCGGCTTGTCGTTCTTTGTGCTGTTTCTCCTGCTGTACGGGATCACCGCGTCGGAGCTTCAGCACCTCTACAGCGAGCGCAAGCCGCTCCGCCTCGCAGGCGGCTTTCTCGTGCTCAACGGCACCGCGATCGCGATTCTGTGGCTCGGGGTGGTTGTGCCGCCGCTTCTCGACGGCAGCATCTACCCGGCCCAGCTTCAGCACTACACGACCTTGATTGTACAAGGGCTCGACCTCGGGTTGCTGCTTCCGCTCTCGGTCGTACTCGGCGTGCTGCTCTGGAAACGGGCCCCGATGGGACTGCTTCTCGGGCCGGTGTACTTGGTGTTTCTCTCGATCCTCATGGTCGCGCTGATCGCGAAGATCGCGGCAATCGGGCTCGCAGGCGGCGAGATCGTGCCGGCGGTGTTCGTGATACCACCGATCTCGGTTGTAGCGGTGTACTGCGCGGTGCGTCTGCTTCGCAGCGCCCCGGAAGCGGTGTAAGAACGCAGTCTCCAAGCAACCAAGCAACCATTTTCGTTGACACCGGCACGAGACCCGGGATAGCTTTTTGCGAAGCCGTTTTTTTCGGTGTTTTTTTGTCGGAAGTCCGCAACCAAGCCGCGAAAGGAGTGCAGCATGAAGTTCAAAGTGCCACATGTGTACGCGTTGCTGTTCATAGTGATTATCGGAGCAGCAATCCTGACGTACATCATTCCCGCAGGAGAGTACGATCGGTTCACCGATGAAGAGACCGGTCGTACGTTGGTGGATCCCGAGTCGTTCCGCTTTGTGGACCCCGAACCGGTAGGGTTCCTCGATATCTTTGAAGCGGTGCAGCTCGGGATGATCGACGCCGCAAACATCGTGTTTTTCATCTTCATCGTAGGAGGCGCGTTCGGCATTATTGCCGGCACGGGTGCGATAGACGCCGGGCTCGGCGCGGCGGTTCGCAAGCTCTCGAACAAGGACAAGGTGTTGCTGATCGGGATCATTGTGCTGTTCTCGATAGGGGGCGGTACCTTCGGCATGGCCGAGGAAACGCTTGTGTTTATCCCGATCGGGGTGATGCTCGCGAAGCGACTCGGCTACGACGCGATGGTTGGGCTCGCGGTGGTATCGCTTGGCGCTCGCGTCGGCTTCGGCTCCGGGTTGCTCAACCCCTTTAACGTCGGTGTTGCGCACGAGATCGCCGAGCTCCCGATGTTCTCGGGGCTGCAGTTTCGCATCTTCTGGTACCTCATTTTTCTGTTGGTCACGATTGTGTTCATCATGCGCTACGCGGCTCGCGTGAAGGCCGATCCGTCGCGAAGCGCGCTGGCCGACATGGAAGATAACGACGAGTACGAGGTAGACGAAAGCAAGATCCCGGAGTTCACAAACACGCATGTCGCGGTTTTGGTGGCGATCGTGGTAGGGTTCGCAATCCTGATCTACGGCGTGTTCGCGCTCGGTTGGTACATCAATGAGATAGCCGCAATCTTTCTGGCGATGGGCGTGATCGCCGGGCTTATCGGAAAGCTCGGAATCAACGGAACCGCACGGAGCTTCGTAAAAGGAGCGCGAGACATAACCTTCGGCGCGCTCATTGTGGGGCTCGCGCGCGGGATCCTGGTGGTGCTCGAGCAGGGGCTCATCATCGACACCATCATTTACGCCGGAGGAACCTGGCTCGCAGTCTTCCCGGCCGCTATCGCGGCGAACGGGATGCTGGTGTTCCAAACACTGTTGAACGTCCTGATCCCGTCGGGAAGCGGACAGGCCGCGGCCACGATGCCGATCATGACGCCGATCTCGGACATCGCGGGTATCACGCGTCAAACCGCGGTGCTCGCGTACCACTACGGCGACACCATCACCAACTTGATCTCGCCGACCGTCGGGACGCTTATGGCGAGTCTCGCGATCGCGAACGTGCCGTTTGCGCGATACGCCAAATGGGTGTTCCCGCTGGTACTGTTATGGCTTGTCGTCGGAATGGCGGCGGTTACAAGCGCGGTGGTAATCGGCTACGGTCCATTCTAAACCGCAGATCCTCACTCAACCTGCCGCCGGCCGCGCGCTCTGCGCCCGGCCGGCGCGGGTTGCGACTCTTTACCCCGCCTACTCACACGCCTACTCGTAGGTTCCCTTTCGAAGCATCTCGCCGTTCTGCATCATGATCGTTCCGTTTGCGATGACGCTCGAGACCTCGAGATCCTTCGTGAGAACGACGAGGTCGGCGTCGTTGCCGACCGCGACCACGCCTTTACGCGGGAGCTTCAGCGCGGCCGCCGGGTTGGCGGTGGCAACCGCAACCGCGGTTTCAAGCTCGAGCTTTTCCTCGAGTACGGCGTCACGAATCTCACGCATCACCGAGGCCGGCAGCCCCATCTCAAGCCGCTCGAGATTACCCTCGCCGTCGTAGCCCGGGAGAGATCCGTAGGCATCCGAGGTCATGGTGATGTGCGACGGAGGCACTCCCTCCTCGATGAGATCACGGATTGCGCGCGAAGGCTTGACCTCCTCGTCCGGGAAATAGGGATACGAGGCCGCGGTGAGATCCACCCATCCGAGCACCCCGTACTCCTTGGCGTCGTCGAAGATCCACCGGTTGCGGTTGCAGTGCGTCGGGAGAAACTGCTTGTAGCCCAACTCGCTCGCCTCAACCGCCCGGTGTATCGGGCGAAACGGGTCGGCCGCATCACCGAGATGAACGTTTACGATGCCGGCCTTTCCGCCGAGCATTCCCCCCACGCGAGCGTGCTCGGCGATCCGAATCAGTTCCTGCGTTGAAGGTACCGAGCTGCGATGGTCCGAGACCGCGATCTCGCCTGCCCCGATCACCTCCTCGATCAAGGCGATGTCACGCCCGATCTCTCCGGTGATTGTGGGCGGCGGAACCTGATACGCACCGGTGTAGATCCATGCACTCACGCCTTCCGCCCGCAGCGCCTTGGCCTTCATCAGTACCGACTCTACCGACCGCGTAAAGCCGTCGGTCCCGAGACAGCCGACTACCGTGGTTACTCCGCCTTCGATCATCTCGCTGAGTTTCAACTCGGGCGTGCGGGTTGCGGGGCCGCCTTCTCCGCCGCCGCCCGCGATATGCACGTGAGCGTCGATCAAGCCCGGAACGACCGGTCCCCCGCCTGCGTCGAGCACCGCTCCGCCGAAGCCCTCCGGAACCGGGAGCCCGCGCTCTATCGCCACAATACGCGTGCCGGCGATGAGAATATCGGTTATCCCGGCGGGTGCGGGAGCGAAGAGCTCCGCATTCTTAATCACGAGAAACATCGGCGTACACACCTCCTCCGGCGAACCGCGCCGTTAACGCGCCAAGATGCGCTTTCCGAGCGCCGAGAGCACAAAATGTCGAACGCGCTTGACCTCGCGGCCTCCGGTAGGAGCATACCCCGAGATATCGAGCGCGCGCAGCAACCCCGAGAGCGCCACCAGCTCGAGCGCCAGATGCACCTCACGATTGGTGAGCCCGT
>PUOW01000023.1 GCA_003552185.1 Spirochaetaceae bacterium | reverse complement strand
CCCCGGTGCGGTGAAAGTCCCAGTTCATGGAGGAGACCGGGAAACGCGATAAACGCGGATTGGACGGTTCCCTCCGGCCGCTCACGCGTTTCCACCGCGTACGCTTCTGCCTCGAACATCTTTGTGACGTGTGCAATGAATCGGGAAAACTCATCGGTGGTGATATGGTGGGACTCCTGGCCTCCTGAGAGGGAGAAATCCAGGTCCTCCGAAAACCTGGGAAGGTGAAAGAGAAACCGAAGGGCGGTACCGCCCAGGAACGCCCAGCGTGTAAACGCACCGCACCGTTGAAGAGCCTCGAGAACCCGCGCCTGCAGGTATTCCCGAACGAGCAGAGTCGAGTGGTTGACCGTTTTTCCCGTTGCAGCCAGTTCACGCACCCGTTCTTTCATCCTGGACCCTCCTCTTCTTGCCGGAACAAGACCTCTTTGAGGAGGTCCGTGGATCGTTTGAGGCGTGGTGCGTCGAGCCGGGCAGCCATGTTTCTCATGCTAGCGATGTCGAGCTTTTCGGTCTGCTGCAGGCGGAGCTCCCGGAGGAACGGCAGGCTTTCACTGCCCGGCGTCAGGTACAGAAGATCCAGCAGCGCCTTTTCCGGGACGGCGACAAAGGACAGTTGGGAGCCGCTGTCAATCTGATGATACCCGAAAAAGCCGTCCCGTTTCATGTGGCGATAATGAATTCGTCCGAATGGTGTCTCTATGACAGTCGGTCTGCCCGTAGTAATGCAGGTAGTCTCGGGAACGTATTCCGGAATCATGCCATGATACGCCAAAGCCGATTGCAGGCTGACATAAGAGCCCTGTTTGATGGTGCATGCGATGATGTGCATGTCGATGTGAACCTTGCGGTAGGGCTCGGCAAGGGTGTACCAACCGGTATGAATCCGGACGAGACGGTTAGCGGCTGCCCAGCGGCTAAGTTGTACTCGAAGTTGATCAAGCTTTTCACCGGCAGAGACCATGCCCGGAGAGAAACAGTGCAGGGATGCCGTGAGTTCCACAAGCCGACGAAAATCCATTGCGTTAGTTTATCATTATTGTTATATCCGTGCAATGGAAACAAGGCTGTCGGGTGTCCGGTGTCGAGTGCCGGGTTGCTCCGCCGCACCACGAAAAGCGCTCCCCGATTTCCTGGAAACGGTCTGCGAGGTGCCTTCATAAGTGCGCGCACCGGAAATCTCGGAGAGCCGGCCTCTCGACAGCAAATTCCCGGATCGGCCCTTGTGTCGGTAGACCGTCTCAATAGGCCGTGCTACGGTAATCTTGTTATGAAAACGGAAGATCGTTTTCCCGCTTCCGTCCGAGAGCTCCGTGTCTCGAGCCGACCGCCGGGTCGAACACACGCACGCATCACTTGCCGGTTTACGGCGCTGCGATCCCTACAGCACCGCTTCTCTCTACCAATCGCGCCTCGCGTATTCGTGCTTCCGACGGCGTCAATCTGCTTACTTCTTTTGCTGATCACCGCGTGCGAAACTGTGCCCGATAAGCCGCAGCAGCTTGAGTCGGTCGCTGCGTTCGAGGATAACACCGTGCAAACCGGGGGCATTCGAGTGAGCTATCCGGCCGGCTGGCGAGCCCTGATCCCCGACGGCACCGGCGCCGAGAATCCGGGGATAGTTGTGTACCGCACATTCGAGGACTCAGGGCACCGCCCGAGCGTCTTCCAGATCGACGCGTTGTCGGTGGAGGACGACCGTGACAACCGATGGGATCTTGTCCGGTTTCTTGCCGGGAAGATCGCCGGCGGTGAAGATGCTTTCAGCGCCCTGACCTGGGTTGAGTTCACGTACCACGATGCCTACGTGTTTACGTTTGACGACGGCGCCGGCGCGCTTATTTTTGAGGGCGATTCACGGGTTTGGGCGGTAACCGGCGTCGGTACTGAGTTCATCAATGACGAACAGACCGGCGGCTTGCAGCAGGTCTCGGCTGAGGGTCTCGAACTCGATGTCTCCGATACTTTTCTCTCGCTGCTCGCCGGCGTAATGATCGATGCCCCTGCGGTTTCCGCGCGAGAGTATGAGTCGCAATTCCTGTTCGTGGAACTCGAACGCTGGATCTGGCTGACCGATCTTGCCGATGGTTTCTTGATCGCCTTGCAAGACTCGGCGAACGGTCTCCGGTCGGATGCCCCTTCAGCAGCGGTAATTGCGTCGGTGCGTTCGCTACAGACTCAAGCCGCAGACGAGGCGTACCCGATTGCGGTGGAGCATCCGTTAGCACGCTTTGAAGTCTTTGAAATGAGTTCGGTCGAAGAACCGAGTCCGAGCGTTCGCTATCTCATCGGCGTAGAGGATCCGTCGGTTGAGGTCACAATCTACGGTGTCGATGATGAGCCGGCCACGCTACTCGACCACGCGGCGGTGCGCGAGCTGCTGGACGGTTCGCTGGCACTCCTTGAATGATTCCGGCACCGGGGTACCGCGACCGGTCTACACTCAAGCTTTCGGCCGTGCCGGGTGGGTGCGGATTATGAGTATATCAAGCGGGGGGAGGCTATGAATCGAAGCCTTTTTGTGGTGTTGCTGATTACTGCGTTATTGGCCGCGGCCCCGCGTGCTTTTTCGATCGAGGAGCATGAACGTGATCTCGTGACCGTTGGGGTCTTGCCACCGGGTTTCCGGGAGGCCGATGCTCGCTTGGCACCGGTTTCAGCCACCTTACACGACACGCTTGAGTTGGCGCTTCGCTTACTTCCCGGTTACGATGCGGTCCGGCTCCGCTCAGAAGACATCGCCGGTGTGGACGAAACTTCTGCCGTACTCACAGAAGAGCTCACGGAACAACAACAGACGGCTGAAGACCTCGCAGCTAATCGTGGATTCGGGCTGGTGGTGTTTGGGCGTCTCGAAACGGTGGACGCGGAGGGCTACGAGATTACGCTGCGAGTCTACGAAACGCGAGCCGATGAGGTGGTTCTGGAGCTGCAACGCCGAACCGCAACGCTGATCGATCTTTTCGCGGTTGTGGATGACCTCAGCACCGAGATCGCCGGCGCCGTGCTCGGAGAGCCCGCCGGGTTCGGGAGGCTGGCTTTTGCGCCTCAAGGCTACGAGCACGCGTACCGGGTTGAGCTTGAAGGCGGCACCGTACCCGACAGCCCCTCGGAGGTGAGTCCGGTTCTCGCCGGGCACCAGCCTCTACGCGTGGTCGCAGAGCCCGAAGAAGCGGAGCCGTTCACGGTGCTGGATCGCGAGCTCGAGCTGCACGCCGATGAAACCCGTACTGTGCGTTTCGGAATTCCTGCTTTCTCGCCGGCCGAGCGCTTGAGCTTCCATGAAACTGAAGCGAACGCACTGCGAACTCGCATGAGCGGCGACCGTACACCGGCGGAGGGCGTTACATCTGAGCGACAGGCAAAGCTCAGCGCACCGATTCGGGAGAATGTTTTTTATCCCTCGTGGTCGAATTACCGAGCCGTCGACGAGCTCGGTCCGCCGCCTGGTGAGACCGAGGCGGTTGCCGAGATCCGGGCGGCGACCGCCGCGCGTTACTCCGACCGGGCGGTGGTTCGCATCGGCAGACAGTACCTCAGCTATCCGGATCCCGAGATTACCGGTTCGGCGTTCTTTTCAATGAGCGGTAGAATACTCGGCGAGTCGGTTGCGGTTGAAACCGAT
>PUOW01000081.1 GCA_003552185.1 Spirochaetaceae bacterium | reverse complement strand
CGTTCCATACCCACGAGACCGCCGGCATCAGCGTCGCGGCCTACCGCGCCGCGCTCGACGCCGGCGCCGACCAGATAGACCTCTCGCTCGCACCGGTCTCGGGCGGCACCTGCCAGCCCGACATCATCACGATGTGGCACGCGCTGCGCGGCACCGAGTTCGAGCTCGATATCGACGTCAAGAAGGTAATCGAGGCCGAGGAAGTATTTCGTGAATGCATGCGCGACTACGAGATGTTCCCGGAGGCGATAGCGGTTGAGCCGCTGATTGCGTTCAGCCCGATGCCCGGGGGCGCGTTAACCGCAAACACCCAGATGATGCGCGACAACAACATCCTCGATAAATACGACGAGGTTGTGCGCGCTATGGGCGAGGCGATCGCGAAGGGCGGGTTCGGCACCTCGGTCACGCCGGTTTCGCAGTTTTACTTTCAACAGGCGTTCAACAACGTGATGTTCGGACCGTGGAAGAAGATCGCGGAGGGTTACGGGAAAATGGTGCTCGGCTACTTCGGCAAGACACCGCTTCCGCCCGACCCCGAGGTCGTTAAGATCGCAGCCGAGCAGCTGGAGCTCGAGCCTACCGAGGAAAGCCCGCTCGAGATTAATGAGCGCGACCCGAACAAAGGCGTAGAGGCCGCACGCGCCGAGCTGAAGAAGAACAACCTCGAAGAGACCGACGAAAACATCTTCATAGCCGCAACCTGCAAGGAAAAGGGCATCCAGTACCTCAAGGGTGAAGCGCGAATCGGGGTTCGAAAGACCTCCCCGGAGGAAAAGGCGAAGGCCGAAGCGGCCGCGTCCGCAGGCGCCGGCGGCGGCACGCCTTCCAGCTACGAAGTGCGCGTGAACGACCGCTCCTTTACGGTAGAGCTCGAACAGGGCCGTGCACGCGTAAACGGCCGCGAGTACACGGTAGACGTGAAGCCCGGCGAGGCCGCCGGAGGCGGCACGAGCGCCGGCGGCGCGGCGGATGCCGGCTCGGGCGGTGCCGCAGGAGGCGGGCAGGTTGTCGATATCGAGGCGCCGATGGCCGGACTCGTGTTACGAATCGACACTCCGCCGGGCCGCAAGGTAAACGCCGGCGACCAAATTCTGGTCCTCGAGGCGATGAAGATGGAAGCACCGGTAACGGCACCCACCGGCGGCACGGTGAAAGAGATTCTCGTGAGCAACGGCGACAACGTCGAGAGCGGCCGTGTAATCGCTCGCATCGAGGGCTAGTCCCATGGAAATCACGCGTTTCCTCACCGAGGTATGGTACGAAACCGGAATCTCGGGCGCCTCGCTCGGCCAGGTCGTGATGGTGCTGGTGTCGTTTGGGCTGATTTACCTCGCGATCCGCAAGCAGTTCGAACCGCTCTTGCTGCTTCCGATCGGGTTCGGCGGCATCCTCGCCAACGTCCCGGTAGTGGATATCGGCGAGCTCACGCGCTCGGTCGTAGACCCGGCCAGCCTCGAGGTCATGACCGAGTTCGGGGGGTTCCTCGGTCAGATCTACGGCTTCGGAATCGACAACGGTCTGTTCCCGCTTCTGATCTTCGTCGGGGTCGGCTCTTTGACCGACTTCGGCCCCTTGATCGCAAACCCGAAATCGGCGCTGCTCGGCGCCGCCGCGCAGGTCGGCATCTTCGGCACTTTGATCGGTGCCGCCTTCATGACGACCTACCTCGGCTTCGATTTCACCCTCGCCGACGCGGGCTCGATCGCGATCATCGGTGGGGCCGACGGACCTACCGCGATCTTCGTCGCGTCGCAGCTATCGGCCGATTACCTCGGAGCGATCGCGGTCGCCGCATACTCCTACATGGCGCTCGTCCCGATCATACAGCCCCCGATCGTGAAGGCGCTGACATCCAAGACCGAGCGCACGATTCGCATGCACCAGCTGCGTCAAGTCTCGCGCCTCGAGCGGATCCTGTTTCCGCTCGCCGCCCTCACACTCTGCGTACTGCTGCTTCCAAGTGCAACGCCGCTCATCGGTGCGTTGATGTTTGGTAACCTGCTTCGCGAAAGCGGCGTGACCGACCGGCTCGCATCCGCGGCCGGCAACGAGCTCATCAATATCGTGACGATTCTCCTTGGGCTTGCTATCGGTTCGAAGCTCGCCGCCGACGAGTTCCTGCGCCCCGACACACTCGCGATCGTGGTGCTCGGCTTGGTGGCGTTTATTCTCGGGACCGCTACCGGCGTGCTGATCGCCAAACTCATGAACCTGCTCTCGAAGACCAAGGTTAACCCAATCATCGGGGCAGCCGGTGTTTCGGCGGTCCCGATGGCGGCTCGGGTGGCTCACCGACTGGGCGCCGAGGAGGACCCGCACAACCACCTGCTGATGCACGCCATGGGACCGAACGTGGCCGGCGTCATCGGCTCCGCCGTTGCCGCAGGCGTGTTGTTGACCGTTATTCCGATCGTCGGGTAACCGGCACGGATACCCGCTCAAGGCCGCCGAGGTAAATCGGCGGCCGTTGTGTGGGGCATTGCGGTGGTGCGGTGCGATCGGCTCAGCGTTGTTGCGACGTCCGCCGGCGGCTTGCCTCCACAATCTGATCGGCGATCTCTTCGGGAGTGTAGGGCTCGGTATCGATCACGAGATCGACGAACTCGTAGTGGTCGTTGTCTATGCCGTAGAGCTTCAGGTAGCGGCGGCGGTCGCGCTCGTCGCGCGCCTTGGTCTCGGCCAACACATCCTCGTAACGACCGTTTTCTCGACGGTGCACTCGTCCGGCGCGCACCTCAAGCGGCGCGGTCAAGTACACCTTGAGGTCGGCCTCCTGCAAGAGCCAAACCGCCAGACGCGATCCGAGCACGCACGGGCCTTCGCGCGCCAGCTCAACCTGGCGTCGATCGAGATACCGATCCCAACCGGGATCGTGCTCGGCCATACGGCACAACTTCTTGAAATCAATATTGCGCTCTTCTGCTATCGAATGGAATGTGTAGTTCACAAGGCGCAGGTCGAGCTTTTCGGCCACCAAACGACTCACCGTAGAGTTTCCGCACCCGCTCTTGCCCGAGATTGCGATTTGCACAGGCAACTCCGTCGTGTTACTCGAGATTTCGTGCCAGCTCGCGCAGATTCTCGATCGCATCCTTGATCTCGATCGTACGGCGTGAGACCTCGGTAAGATAACTCTTCGAAGCGATCGTGTTAACTTCTCGATTCAGTTCCTGGCAGATAAAATCAAGTTTTTTTCCGAGAACGCCGCCCGACTCGAGCGTACCGTTGAAGCTCTCGAGGTGCGCGCGCAGCCGCGTCAGCTCTTCGTTGATCGAGTAGCGCACCAGCAGCGCGGCAACCTCGCTGTAGGCACGGCTCTCATCGAGCGCGTCGCCGAGCAACTCTCGAAAACGCGACAGCACGTTCGACCGAATCTCGGACTGCAGCTGCGGCGTCTGTTCCTCGATCGAGTCTACCGCACGCTCGAGGCGACCGAGCTGACGCTGCAAATCATCGACCATCGCCTGCCCTTCGCGCCTGCGCGCCTCGTCGAACTCGCTGAGCGCCTCGATCAATACCGGCCGGACGAGCTCGAGATAGTGTTCAGGATCACGACTCCGCTCGACCTGGTACAGCCCCTCGAACTGCAGCAGCTCGGCGAGTCCGAACTCCGGCAACACCCCGGCAGCGTCCGCT
>PUOW01000386.1 GCA_003552185.1 Spirochaetaceae bacterium | reverse complement strand
GAACCCTCATGGAACGCGACGCCTTGCAGCGGCGGGAGCCGGAGTTCTATAATGCAAAGTCAGACTACCTCGATAAGGAACTACAGTATGGAAGAGATCAAGCAGTTACTACCCCATCGTGAGCCGTTCTTGTTTGTCGATGAGCTCGAGCGCTGCACCGATGACGAGATCGTGGGCACTCACACCTACAGCGCCGACGAGTTCTTTTTTCCCGGCCATTTTCCCGATTACCCGGTAGTCCCGGGCGTTATTCTCGTCGAGACCATGGCCCAGTGCGGAGGTGCCGGAATTCGCAAGCTCGGAGTGCTCGGCGACGACGCGCTGTTCTTTCTCGCCGCGATCGAAAAGGCCAAATTCCGCCGCCAAGTACGCCCCGATGAAACCGTTCGCCTCGAGATCAAGAATCTCCGCATCACCCCCCGTATGATCAAGCAGAGCGGAAGGGCGTTGGTCGGCGATGAAGTTGCGGCCGAAGCGGAGTGGATGTGTCTGGTCGGCAGCAGCGAAAGCACCTGAGAGCATCCGGGCGCACCGCATCCTCGTGCAACGCACCGCCCGACCGTGCCTTGGCGGCCGCGGCGGCCGCCGCCGGGCCGGTTCAGGTTCAGAATGTTCTCATGAAGACCGGCGACCGTGATTTGGCGCTGGCGATGATGTATCTCGAAGAACACGAGCGCGCCGAGCTGCTCGGGCGCGTATCGTCACGCAAGGCGGCACGCGTGCGTGCAGAGCTACAGCTTCAGGAACGCTTGCGCATCGAGTACCGCCACTACCTCGACGCGGTACACCGTCTCACCGCCGAGCTCGGCGGTGAGCGCTGCCCGCGCTCCTCCGCCGGTTACCTCCGGCCGCATCGGCCGCGGCCGCGGCGTTAACAACACTCGCTCGAAGAACCGAGCGCGAGCCGCGCCGCGAGCCGCGCCACGATACCTCGGCGCGCTCCAAAAAGCGCTACGGCCGGGTTACGAAGGCGTCGCGATAGCCTCTTCGCCGAGCGGTATAGAGCGCCGCTCCGGCTTCGTCCTCCGACAGCGGACCGAGATACACGCGATATACCTGGCGACCGTTGAGCCGCCCGTCCACGATCGTTGACGGATAGCGAGTATCGAGGCCCGAGACCAAGACTCCGGCACCCTCACGACTCGTAAAAGCCCCAAGCTGCACATAGTACATGCCCGGTTCGAGCACACCGGTTACGCTCGGCGCGGGCGGGCTCGGCGGCGCGGGCGTAGGCTCCGGATCGGGCGACGGCTCAACCGGCTCGAGCGTGGGCGGGCCTTCCGGCGGTCGCTCCTCGGAGGGTTCAAGCGACAACACCGCATCCGGACCTGGAAACTCCGGGAGATCGGGCTCATCGGTCGGCACGACCGCGGGCTCCGGCTCCGGCTCCGGCTCCGGCGTGGGTACCGCCGGGGGCGCCTCCGGTTCAACAGAGGGCTCGAGGTGCGGTGTCTCCGGATCCGGCGCAGTCGGTCGGGCCGCGAGCTCAGGCCCTTCGGGTTCTGTCTCCGACGGCTCGAGCTTCTCGCGCTCGAGCTTCTCGCGCTCGGGTTCCTCGCGCGGCGGTTCCTCGCGCTCCGGTTCGTCGCGCGGTGCTTCCTCGCGCGGCGGCTCGTCCTCGATCGCAAGCGGTCCAGGGACCGGCCGCTCCGAGACGCGCGGCCGCAACCCCAGCTCCGGCTCTTCCTCGACCGGCTCGCGCGCGGTTGCGGCGAATTCGTCCTCATCGATCGCGATTACCGGGTCCGGTACCCGATCGAGATCCGTCTCGAGCTCCGCGGGCGACGGCACCGGGCTCGGCACGGTATCCTCAGGAACCGGTATTCGCGGGAGCTCACTCAGCGCACGCGGCTCGCGATCCGGCTTGGGCTCGGCTTCCGTGGTCTCGGGCGCACCGGGCACCGGCTCGAGACGCGGCGCCTCGGAGTCCGCCGGCACCATATCCTCGGGCGCGGTCTCGAGTGCGGCCAACGGATTGCGATCTGGGTCTGAAGACAACGCGGGCTCAGGCCCGCGCGTACCTGCGGGAGGCGTGGCGCGATCGATGCGCCGTACCCGCACCTCGGCGTCGCGTTCGAGCCCAAGCTCGAGCGCCGCATCCGGCGACAACAGCACCAAGACGCCCGGTTCATCGAGTTCGCGCGTCACGAACGCGGTTGTTGTTCGGCCAGTCGCGAGGTGTTCCACCTCTACTCGGCTGTTGAGCGGGAAGCTATTGGAGGCTGCAAAGTTGCCGGATTCCGGGAACTCGCCGTAGCGCCCCGGGGCGGCCGTGCCTTCCCAGCGCCGCCCTTCGGCCATAGCGATGCCCACAATCATGAGCATGCAGAGCAGTACCAATAATCCACGTTTCATCTCAAGCACCCCCTACGGGTTCTTACGAATTCTCGAGAACCCGACGCGCAACGGCGGTGCCGATCTTGAACCCAAGCTCGCCGGTGAGCTCAGCGCGTTCCTCGAGCAACTCCGAAATCTCGATCTGCTCCGAGATCACCTCATCGGCTCCGTCGACCCGAAAGTACGAAAGCTCACCGAGCTCGGGCGTCGGCATCCCGTTCGAGTTTTGCCCGAAGCGAACCGAAAACCGCACCAAGAGATTCGCACCGCCTTCGCGCGCCACCGTGAGCACGTGATCATCCGACCGTCGCTCGCTTTCTTCCGTTCCGGTGACTGGTCCGGCGTTAAACACGATGTAATCGGCGTCGAAAAACACCTCCATTACACCTGCCTCGACCGCCGAGAGAAAATACGCAACATCGAGTTGATCTTCTTGGTCGTCTAGTTGCTCGATTTTCTCCGGGTCCCATGCTTCAATATACACCATGAGGTTCTCGGCGTGCAGCGCCGCCGGAATAGAGAGCAGTAATACCACCACCGTGGCGGCAGCCACGCTCAACCGTACGCATTTCAACTGGGTTAATCTGTGCATCGCACCCCTCCTGGTGTATTCATCGGCAGGATACCGAGCATACCAAAGCATCGCACGCTACGTGATCCACACGACTCGTGTCGCCGAGTTCGGCCGGGTTCGTATTGCCTCGGCGAAGGCTTACATGGTACCTTACGGCAACAAATAGCGCTGCAGCCACATGAATTACTTCGTTGTACAGGTCAAGACACGGGAAGAAGAAAAGTACCGCACCTTAGCGCGTCAGGCGCTGCAGACCAGCACCATGAAGTTGGTGTATCCGCAACGAAGACTGCGACAGCTACGACGCGGCAACTGGAAAGACGTCCTCAAGCCGCTGTATCCCGGGTACATCTTTCTCGAAGGCGAAGAGGTCTCGGTTGACGACTACTGGAGCCTCCGCCACGTGCCCGGATTTCTGCGATTCCTCGAGACCAACGCAAATATTCGCCCGATCGAGGGCAGCGACAGAGAGCTTCTGCTGCATTTTCTCCGCTTCGGTGAGGTTGTGGAGAAGTCGAAGGTGACCTTCGGCGCGGATTCGCGGATTCGTGTGCTCGAAGGCCCGCTCGCCGGGCTCGAGGGGCGCATCATCAAGATAGATCGGCGCAAGGGACGCGCCAAGGTTAAGCTCGACCTTTACAACAACAGTTTCCCGGTTGATCTCGGGTTCGAGGTGATCGAAAACGCGGTGAAGCAATGAGCGGAGACGGTCGCGCACGCACCTACATCTTAGGAGCAGGGCTCGCCGGTCGCTCGATAGCCGCCGAGATGCGCAGTAAGCGAAGCCCGGGCGCGATAGCCGCGTTTCTCGACGACGATCCGGCGAAGATCGGCACGAAGATCGAAGGCGTTCCGGTACTCGGCCCGATCCTCGACGTCGTCGAGCTGCTGAACAAGGCACCGCAAGACGAGGCGCTGATCGCGATCCCGGAGGCGCCTCGCGAGCATCTCAAGCAATGGTACGGACTGCTGAAGCAGGCGGGCTTCGCACGCATACGGATTCTCCCGAGCCTGTCGCAGATCATCGACGGCGAAGCACACCTTATACAAGCACGCGAGATCGATCCGCTGGATCTGCTCGGGCGCACCCCAATCAGGATAGACCTCCGTGAAAGCCTCGCGTACCTACGAGGCAGGCGTGTGCTCATCACCGGTGCCGGCGGCAGCATCGGGAGCGAGCTCGCGCGGCAGCTCCTCGCCGGCGGTGCCGAGCGGCTGTACCTCCTCGGGCACGGTGAAAACAGCATATACGAGATCGACCGCGAGTTACGCACGCTTCAAGAAGAAGGCGTCGGAGAACGCGCTACCGTGGTTCCGGTTATCGGCGAGCTTCAGGACCCGCATTACACGCGCTTCATTCTGCACCGTATGCGGGTCAACGCGGTGTTTCACGCCGCGGCCTACAAGCATGTGCCGATGCTCGAATCCAACCCGGTGGAGGCGGTTAAGAACAACGTGTTCGTTACCCAGCATCTCGTGGAGGCCGCCGAAGAGGCCGGCTGCGAGCGTTTCGTTCTCGTCTCCTCCGACAAAGTCGTTGAGCCGACCAGCGTCTACGGCGCAACCAAGCAGCTCGCCGAGGAGATCGTGCTCAACGCCGACGGCAAACAGATGCGCTTCATGGTGGTGCGCTTCGGTAACGTGCTCGGCTCACGCGGCAGTATCGTGCCGCTGTTTCAAAAACAAATCATGCGCGGCGGCCCGGTCACGATCACCGACCCACGCACTGCGCGCTACTTCATGACGATTCCGGAGGCGGTCTCGCTGGTGCTGAAGGCCGGTGGCGTCGGCGAAGGCGGGAGGCTCTATCTGCTCGACATGGGCGAGCCGCTTCAAATTCGCGAGATCGCCGAGCAGATGATTCGCTTCTACGGCTACGAGCCCGAGTCCGAGATCCCGATTCAGTATATCGGCATGAGGCCCGGTGAGAAGTTGGCCGAGTCCTTGTACGGGCCCGACGAACAGCCGCTGCCGAGCGGTACCGAGCGCATCATGAGAGTGGATCGCAACAATCGCTCGCCGGGCGAGCTTGCGGCGTTGCTCGAGGAGCTCCGCCCGATCTGCTTCCCCCACCCCGACCGCCTCGAGTCTTACCGCAACCGTCGTGCGCTCAGACAAGCGCTCGTGCGTCGTATCCCCACCCTAACGGTAAACAGCGATGAGCCGGAGTACTGAGTTCATTCCGTTCGCGCGGCCGAGCGTCGGCGAGGCCGAAGAGGCGGCGGTGCTGCGAGTGCTGCGAAGCGGTTGGCTCACCACCGCTCACGAGGCCGAGCGGTTCGAGCAGGAGTTTGCATCGTACTGCGACGTACCGCATACCCGTACGCTTGCGGTGAGCTCGGCTACCGCGGCGCTGCATCTGGCGCTCGAGGCGTTGGGGGTGTGTTCCGGCCGGCGCGTGGCCGTGAGCCCGTACACCTTTGCCGCGAGTGCTGAGGTTGTGCGCTATCTGGGGGCAGATCCGGTCTTCGTCGATATCGAACCCAACGGATTCAACATCGATCCGGCACAGTTACTCGAAACGCTCGAACGCGAGAACCAAGCCGGTCGGCGGATACACACCATTATGCCGGTGCATATCGGCGGGTATCCCTGCCGTGTCGCGGAGCTACGCCGCGCCGCCGAGCGCTACGGCGCAGCCGTGGTGGAAGACGCTGCGCATAGTTTCCCGGCGCGTGAGCCCGCCGGCGCGCAGAACCAAGCCGCCGCGGTGCTGGGTACCGGCTCGGATGCCGGAGCGTTCTCGTTCTACGCAACCAAAACCATTACCACCGGCGAGGGCGGCATGCTTGTCTTCAAGAGCGAATCCGCTGCGGAACGCGCACGCATCATGCGGCTGCACGGCATAGACCGTCCGGTTTGGGATCGCCACCACGGCCGCGCGGCTCGACACGAGTATGAGGTGGTTGCTCCGGGTTACAAGTACAACCTTCCCGACATCCTCGCCGCGATCGGCAGAGCACAACTGCGCCGCGCCGAGGAGTTTGCCCGCCGCCGGGCCGCGATCGCGGCGTACTATCTCGAACGACTCGCCGATCTTGATCAAGTGCAACTGCCGCCGAGCGACCTACCGCAGTCGTGGCATCTGTTCATCCTGCGCCTCGATCGTGCTCGAATCTCGGTAGACCGTGACACCGTAATCGCGGCGCTCTCGGAGGAAGGTGTCGGAACATCGGTGCATTACAAGCCGCTCCACCTCATGCCGTACTATCGCGACCGTTATGGGTTGAGTCCTCGCGATTTTCCGGTATCATGGGAAACGTACCGATGTTGCCTGAGCCTGCCGATCTATCCGGCGCTCAGCGACGCCGAGGTTGAGCGCGTGGTCGAGGCCGTGCGCTCGGTCTGCCGGCGTTACGCTCGGGCATAGGTTAAGACAATTAGGTAAGACAATACTGAGCAAAGAAAGGGACCGATGCGCTCGATACGTAAGATGCTCACGCACAAGACTCACTTCATCAGCGACATCTACGAGCGCGATATGTTGTACTGCTACACGGTGCGGGCACAACACCCGAACGCCGCGATCATCTCGATAACCCCACCGGAACTGCCGGAGCACTGTCGCTTTCTCACCGCTCGCGACATACCGGGGCGTAACCGCGTGATGGTGCTCGGCGAGCTCGTGCCGGTGCTGGCCGATCTCGAGACGCATTACGCCGGCGAGCCGATCGGGTTACTCGTTGGTCCGGTGCTCCGCGAGCTGATGGAGCTCGCGAGGCTCGTGGAGGTGCAGTACGACCCGTTGCCGGCGGTACTGGAGTTTCATCCCGATAACGCCGAGCACCTGCAAACCGATTTCGTGAAGACGGTGGGCGCGCCGGAGCAGGCGATGCGTGCGGCGTTTCAGGTGGTCGAGGGCGAGTATCAGACCGAGGCTCAGGAGCACCTCTACAGCGAACCGCAAGCAGCGTTCGTGCAAGGTGAGGAAGACGGCCGTATCGCGATCTACAGCGCGTCGCAGTGGCCGTTTCACGTGCGCGAGTCGGTCTGCACGGTACTCAAGATCCCGCAGAAGCGCTGCGTGGTGCGCGCCACCGACGCGGGCGTTGCGCTCGACGGAAAGCTGTGGTACCCCTCGCTCGTTGCCGCACACGCCGCGATCGCGCACCACGCTACCGGGCGACCGATCAAGCTCGTTTACACGCGCGAGGAGGACTTCCTCAACAGCACGAAACGAGCGCCGAGCGATATCAAGCACGTTACCGGGCTCGACCGCGACGGGAACCTCATGGCGATGCAGGTGACGATCACGCTCAACACCGGTGCGTATCCGCTGCTGAGCGACGAGATGCTCAGGCGCATGATGGTGGCGGCCTGTGGTCTCTACAACTGTCGCAACATTCGCATACGCGCACGCGCGGTGCGCACGAATCTGCCCCCGATGAACGCCTTTGCCGGGTTCGGTACGGCACAGGCGTTCTTTGCGGTTGAGGCACACGCCGCCCGCATAAGCGAGGTGGCGCAGGTACCGCCGCATGTCTGGAAAGAGTTCAATCTCCTGAGAAAGGGCCAGACCACGATCACCGGCGGCCCCGCCAAGAGCGATGTGTTTGCCTCCGGGGCGTGGGACTGGGTCCTATCCACCTCCGACTTCGCGCGCAAGCACGCTGCGTTTGAGCTTCAGAAGAAGCGCCGCATTACCCAAGAAGATCTTCGCGCCTCGGCACGGGGCATCGGCGTCGCGGTTGTGTCGCAAGGCTCGGGATTCCTGGGGCGCGGTGAGGAGATCCTCGGTGCCGCGGTGGCGGTGCGGCTCGAGGAATCCGACCGGGCGGTGATTCGCAGCTCGGCGATCCCGGAAGATCGAGGCATACAGCAGATATGGATACAAACGGTCGCGCGCATACTCGCGGTAGACGCAGCGAAGATAGAGCTTGCGCCGGTCGACACCGACGCGGTTCCCGACAGCGGGCCCTCCACCCTATCGAGGAACCTCACAGTGATTACCAACCTTATCGAGAGCTGCTGCAACACGATCAAACGCCGCCGGTTTCGCTCGCCGTTGCCGATAGAGGTCCGTCGCGTCTCGAAGGTCTCGCGGAAGCTCGGCTGGCACAACGAACGCCTCGAAGGAACGCCGTTCAGCGGCGAGTCGCGAGCGATAGCGGTCGTGGAGGTGGAGGGCGACGCGGCGACCTTCGAGACCAATATCCGCGGCATCTGGCTCGCGGTCGATGCCGGGCGCATCCTCAACCCCGAACAGGCGCGCAAAACCCTCGAGATGGGGGTGTTTCAGGGACTGGGGTGGGCCGCCTCCGAGACGCTGTCGTACCTTACCACCGGCGAAAGCTGGATCGATTACAAGAGCTACCATCCGGGTCGCCTGATGAGGCACCCCAAGATCGAGATAGAGTTTTTCGGCGATAACGGACGCGCCGCCCCGCAAGGCATTACCGAGATCGCGATCTCGGCTATACCGGCCGCGTACGTCAACGCGATCACACAAGCGACCGGCCGCTACCTCGACCGCATTCCCGCGACGCCCGAGCTGGTGTATGAGTACCTGGAGGAAGACCAATGACGGTGCGGTTCAACCTGAACGAAAAGGCGGTTACCGTGAACGCAGCGAGCGAGTCTCTCCTCGTCGATCTTCTACGACGCGAGTTCGGCCTCTCGGGGGCGCGGCCGGGCTGCATGCGTGGGCAGTGCGGGAACTGCGCGGTACTGCTCGACGGCTCGCTCACCCGTGCCTGCTTGCTTCCGGCGTTTCGGCTCGAGGGCTGCGAGATCGTTACGATCGAAGGCTTCGTGCGGAGCAAGGAGTTTACCGATATCGAGTACGGGTTTGAGCGTGCCGGGATGGACCCGTGCCGATTCTGCATCTCGAGTAAGATCCTGATTGCGCATTCGTTGCTGCTCACCGAGCTCGAGCCGAGCGATCTCGAGATAGAGCGCGCTACCTCGGGCGTGTGGTGCCGCTGCACGAGTTACTCGAGCTTCGTGAACGGCATCAGGCACGCCGCGAAGGCGCGCAAGAGGCGATACAATGAGCGCAATTTCTGAACGCAGTCGCGTCTTTGTCCCGACCGGGCTCGGAGAGCTTCTACAGACGCTGAAGGCGCATCCCGACGCAACGATCTACGCCGGCGGCACGCATATTCTCAGCAGTCGGGCCACCCCGTACCTCGAGCTCCCGCAGAAGGTCGTAAGCCTTCACCAGGTGGAGGAACTCACCCGCGTCACGAGAACCGAGAAGTACGTTGAGTTCGGTGCCGCGGTCACGCTCGGGCGCATTATCGGGCTCGGTCCGAAGGCGTTCCCGCCGGCCTTGTTCGATGCAATTAGAACGCTCGGACCTCCCGGAATCGAACACCTTGCGACGATCGGTGGCAACATCTGCGTCTCGGGTCGCTTGATGACCTTGATCCCGATCCTGTATCTGCTTGAAGGTCGTGTCGAGCTTCGCAGCGCCGCCGGCTCGCGTTGGGTCCGCATCGGCAGGGTCCACGATGCCGACGGCCGGCTGGTACTGGAGCCTGGTGAGGTCATGACGCGACTGCGCATCACACCCGGAAGCTGGAACAGACAAGCCTTCAAGAGTTTTGGTACAATATATCTGCCGCAAACCAATCCGCTGGTGTTCTGTGGGCTCGCGCAGCTCGACAACAGCGTCCTTTCCGATTTTCGCTTCGCGATCACCACGCACCGCCCTCGGATGATTCGCAATCGTGCGCTCGAGGCCGAGTTGGTGGGCCGCAAGGTACCGCTCACGAAGCGCGACTACGAAGCGATCGACGCCGGGATCACGAGCGTGATGCAGGAACAGTCGATTCCGCGTGGTTCGATTCAAGGCCGGCGAGCGATACGGCTCACCGAGTGGTTTGCCCAACAACTACGTTAAGCGCAAAGGAGATCGCTGGTGGCGGAGTTCGCCCATCTGCACGTACATTCCGATTATAGCTTGTTGCGCAGCACCGCCTCGATACCATCGCTGGTGGCGAGAGCCGCGGAGTTGGGCTACACGCACCTCGCCATAACCGACGACGGCAATATGTTTGGGGCGCTTGAGTTCTACAAGGCCTGCCGTGATCGCGGCATAACGCCTGTCGTGGGATGTGACTTCTTCGTGGTGGAGAACGCAGACCCTGAGGTTGGGGCCACCGAAACCGGCAAGCGCTTCTTTCGACTGGTTTTGCTGGCGCGGAACGCGGAAGGCTACAAGACCTTGATGCGACTTTCGTCACGGGCGTATACCGAGGGGTTCTATTATCGCCCTCGCATCGATCCGGCGATGCTTGAAGCCGACCACAACGGGGTAATCGGACTCAGCGGATCGGTTTCGGGCGAGATCCCGAGCCTTCTGTTGCGCAACCGTCGTGAAGAGGCCTATCGGCGGGCGGCATGGTATCGCGATCTCCTCGGTCCCGAGAACTTCTACCTCGAGCTGCAGAATCAGCGTATCCCGGAACAGGCCACGGTTAATCCGCAGCTGGTGGAACTCGGGCGCGAGCTCGGGATTCCGCTTGTCGCGACGAACGAGTGCTACTACGTGCACAAGGAGGACGCAAACGCGCAGGACATCCTGATGTGCGTAGGGTCGGGCCGAAAGAAGAACGAAACCAATCGCTTTCGGTTTTCCTCCGACGAGTTCTACCTCAAGAGCCCCGAAGAGATGCGGACCTTGTTCGCCGAGCTTCCCGAAGCGGTGGAGAACAGCGTGCGCATTGCCGAGCGCTGCAACCTCGAGATCGAACTCCCCGGGCCGATCTTTCCCGACTACCACATCCCGCAAGAGTTCGAGAGCGACGACGCGTACCTCCGACACATCACCTATGAGGGATTGCGGTCGCGCTACGACACGCTCAGCGAAGAGATAACCGAGCGCGCCGACTACGAGCTCGACACCATCATCGGCATGGGGTTCACCGGCTACTTTTTGATTGTCTGGGACTTCATCGCGTTTGCGCGCAACCACGACATCCCGGTGGGCCCCGGACGCGGTTCGGGAGCCGGCTCTATCGTGGCGTACGCGCTTCAGATCACCGATATCGATCCGCTGAAGTACGGGCTGCTGTTCGAACGCTTCCTTAACCCCGACCGCATCTCGATGCCGGACTTCGATATCGACTTCTGTTACGAGCGACGCAACGAGGTGATTCGCTACGTCACCGAGAAGTACGGCGCCGAGAAGGTCGGTCAGATCATCACGTTCGGCACGTTAAAGGCGCGTGCCGTGATCCGCGACGTGGCGCGCGCGCTCGATCTACCGTTCGCCGAGTCCGACATGATCGCGAAGCTCGTTCCGGCTCGCCTCGACATCACCCTCGCGAAAGCGCTCGATGAGGAGCCGCGCCTGCGCGAGCTCCGGGAACAAGGCGGCGTGCACCAGGAGCTCATTGAGGTGGCGCTAAAGCTCGAGGGATTGCATCGCCACCCATCTACGCACGCCGCGGGTATCGTGATCGGGCGCGAAGCCCTCACCGAGTACGTGCCGCTGTACCGCGATCCCCGAACGAAATCGATCTCCACGCAGTACACCATGGACCAGCTCGAGGATTGCGGACTGGTAAAGATGGACTTCCTCGGCCTAAAGACGCTCACCCTCATTCGCAACACCGAAAATCTGATTCGAGGCCGCGGCCTTGAGTTCGATATCGAGAAAGCTCCCGAAAACGACGAGGCGACATTCCGGCTGCTGGGTCTCGGCAAGAGCGCCTGCATCTTTCAGTTCGAGAGTGCAGGTATGCAGAAAATTCTTACGCGCGCTCGCCCGGAGCGAATCGAGGATCTGATTGCGTTGAATGCTCTCTATCGCCCAGGGCCGATGGAGAACATCGACCAGTTCGTAGACTCAAAGAACGGGCGCACACCGATCAGCTATCCGCTACCCGAGCTCGAGCACGTTCTCAAAGAAACCTACGGCGTGATCGTGTACCAAGAGCAGGTCATGGAGATTGTGCGGATCGTGGGTGGGTTTTCGCTCGGCCAGGCCGATATCCTGCGCCGCGCAATGGGCAAAAAGAAGCTCAAAGAGATGGAGCAGATGAAGAAACAGTTTCTCGAGGGAGCCCGGGAGCGCGGGTTCGGCGAGAAGCAGGCCGAGACAATCTTCGATCTGTTGCAGCCCTTCGCCGGATACGGATTCAATAAGTCGCACGCGGCGGCCTACTCGGTGCTGGCGTACAAGACGGCGTACCTCAAGGCGAACTACCCGGTTGAGTTCATGGCCGCGAACCTCACGAACGAGATCTCGTCGCAGGATAAGTTCAGCCAGTACATTGAAGAGACCCGCAGCATGGGAATCGAGATTGCGCCCCCGGACCTCAACCGCAGCAATCACTTCTTCACAGTTGAGGACGGGCGCATTCTCTACGGCCTGCTCGGCATCAAGAACCTGGGAAGCGCCGCGGTAGATGAAATCGTGCGCGTCCGCGAGGCCGCAGGACCGTTCGAGTCTTTCATCGATTTTCTCGAGCGCGTCAACCTCAGTGCGATGAATCGCAAAATGCTCGAGGTCTGCATTCAAGCCGGCGTGTTCGACTCGCTCGGCACCAACAGAGCCACGCTGTTACATAACCTCGGCACCGCGATCGAGTTTGCCGCGGCCACCAAAGAGAACCGCCGTCTCGGGCAGGTGTCGTTGTTCGACGAGGACTCGGCCGAGTTCGGTGGCCCGCAGTTCGAGCGGCTCGATGAGGTTTCGCTCTCGGAGCGCCTCCAATGGGAGCGCGATCATCTCGGGATGTATCTCTCCGGACACCCACTCGACGAGTACCGCGACCGCTGGAAGGCAACCACCAGCCTGAATCTCGCGCGCCCCGGCACACCGAGTAGCGAGAAGCTGCACGCGGTACTGGGCTTAGTGAAGTCGAGCATGATAATCTACACCAAGAACGGGCGACCGATGATGTTCTTGGTGATCGAGGACTTCAACGGCAGTATCGAGTGCGTGCTGTTCGAGGAGTTGTGCGAACAGCACCGCGATACCGTCGAGGCGGGTTCGATCATCGGAATAATCGGGAAGCTCGAGTTACGCAACGACAAGCTACAACTGGTAGTGACCGAAATAAGGGAGCCCGAAGAGATGGATGAGCGCGATACCGGCGAGATTCATATTCGAATAGCCGAGGAGCTTGAGGACGAGGACGAGTTATATCAGCTCCGAGCGTTCCTGTTCGAGCACGCCGGCGGCTGTCCGGTGTATCTACATATTGGACGGCCCGAGAACGAGACCGTGGTGCGTGCTTCGTCGCAGCTCACGATCTCGGCAAAATCGAGTATACTGGACGATATTCGCGGATATCCGCGGGTACTCGAGGTCTGGAAGCAGTAAGCCACGTAAGCCCGCGTGCGCGGCTCGGCGCGTGTTCGGCTCGGCGCGTGCGCGGATTAGAAGCAAGATAGCCTAGCTCGGCGGAGGTACTTCATGGTCCAAACGGTGTTGCGCGGCGTCAGTACCGCGGTTTCAATCTACATGCTGTTGATCTTCTTTAGGATTATCCTCACATGGTTCGGACAGGCACCGGCCGGTCGGCTGGTAGAGATCATCTCGCGGGTCACCGATCCGTATCTCAACGTGTTTCGCGGCCTCGGTGCGTTTCGTGGCCTTCCGGTCGATTTTTCGCCGGTCCTGGCGCTCATCACGCTCTCGATCCTCAACAACATCATCACACGCATCGCGTTTGCGGCGCAGATCACACTCGGCATCGTACTGGCGGAGGTGCTCGGCGCGTTGTGGGCCGCAGCTTCCTTCATCGTGTTTCTCTTCCTGGTGTTCGGCATCATTCGCCTCGTCGGGTTTCTCTTCCAGGTGAACACCGCAGGGCGCTTCTGGATCACGCTCGATCGGCTCCTGCAACCGATTGCGCACCGACTTGTTTCCAAAGTCTCGCGTGGACGCAGCACCAGTTACCAAAACGCGCTGCTGTTATACGCCGGGGTCTTGGTTCTCGTTTTGCTGCTCGGGAACTTCCTGATTTCGTCGCTGGTGACCCTGCTCGCGCAGCTTCCGGTGTAGCCCGCTCGGCGGTACGGTGTATCTTCACGAGCTGAGCAGCAGCATCCGCAAGCTCGAGGGCGTGGGGCCGAAACGGCTAAAGGCGTTTGCGGAACGAGGAGTCCTCACGATTGCGGACCTCCTGCTGTACCTCCCTCGCCGTTACGAGGACCGCAGTTCGCCGCGTGCCTTGGCCGACGCGGCCGGCGAGCCGGCGAATACCGTTGCCGAGATCATCAAGCACGAGTATTTCGGCCGTGGACGCAATCGAACCCTCAAGCTCATCATCTCCGACGGCACCCAACGCGCGTCGTTGGTGTGTTTCGGCCGCGCGTTTCTCGCCGACAGCTACCCGCCCGGCAGCACGATACGCGTCTCGGCGGTGTTTCAGTACCGATACCGCGAGCTACAAGCGGCCAAGTTCGAGATTGAACCGGCACCGGGCGAGACCGTAGGCCCTCCTCGAGGCCGGCGCAGCAGAGAAAGCGCGCTGTTCTTTCGTATTGTGCCGGTGTATCCCCTTAGTTCCGGATTGTCGCAACATCATGTGCGCAGCGCCGTCGCGCAGGCACTCGACCGCTGGGGACACAATATTCAGGACGAGGTGCCGGAGGCGCTGCGCCGCGCGGTGGGCGTTCCGCCGGCCTCCGAAGCGCTCGAGGCGATACACCGCCCGGAAGGCTTCGAAGCCGCCGAACGCGGACGGCGCAGGTTCGCGTTGCAGGAACTGCTCGCGCTCCAGTTCGCGCAACGACGTTTGGTCGCGGCGCTGCATGAAACCGAGCGCTCGCCTCGAGCGCAGCCGCGCGGCATGCTCGAGGCGCTGCTTACTCAGCTACCGTTCGCCCTCAGCGAGGAGCAGCGGAACGTCTTAGATGAGATCCTCAATGACCTTGCTTCGCCCCGCCCGATGGCTCGCTTACTACACGGCGAGGTGGGCTCCGGCAAAACCGTTGTGTCGTTGCTCTCGATGGCACCGCGCCTGGAACTCGGCGAGCAAACCGCGGTTCTGGTTCCGACCGAGTTGCTCGCGCGGCAGCAGTACGAGACCTTGCGTAGGCTTCTTGAGCCCCACGGTGTGCGCGTTGAGCTCGCGGTCGGGAAGCTCACCACAACAGAACGTCGCGCGCTTCATGAGCGCATCGCCGACGGAACTGCGCACTGCGTGGTGGGGACACATGCGGTCATCACACCCCAGGTGCAGTTCCACGCCTTATCGTACGTCGTCATAGATGAGCAGCACCGCTTCGGCGTTGCACAGCGCGCCGCGCTCCGCGAAAAGGGCTCAGCCCCGGATGTGCTGCTGATGACCGCGACCCCGATTCCTCGAACACTCGCGCTTACCTTGTACAACGGGCTCGAGATATCACAGCTGCGCGACCGCCCGCCGGGGCGCTCGATGGTGACAACCCACCTCGCCCGCCGCGCGCGTCGGTCCGAGGTATATGCGCATGTTGCTTCGAGCCTTCGTGAAGGAGGACAGGCGTTTGTGGTCTGCCCCCGAATCGAGACCGACGAGAACGGCGAATCGGCATCGGCTGAGGAAACCGCCGAAGAGCTCGCGGGCGGCTATCTGGCCGAGTTTTCGATTGGACTGATCCACGGCCGATTGTCCGAAGAGCAGAAGCGGAGCACGATGCGCGCGTTTACCGAGGGGCGGATACAGGTCTTGGTATCAACCACCGTGCTCGAGGTCGGTGTCGATGTGGAAAACGCCGTCGCGATCGTGATGGAGCACGCCGACCGGTTCGGCCTCTCGGCGTTGCACCAGTTGCGGGGCCGCGTGGGACGGGGCCGCAAACCCGGGGTCGCGTTTCTGATTTACGGTGACGAGCTCACGGAAGATGCCAAGCAACGACTCCGTGTCCT
>PUOW01000141.1 GCA_003552185.1 Spirochaetaceae bacterium | reverse complement strand
TCCGGCATCATCGACGGCGGCAACCAGTCGGGCATTCCCACGGTCGCCGGCGCCTTCGTGTTCGACGAGAGCTTCACCGGCAAACCGCTGGTGTTCTGCGGCACCGGCGGGATTATGCCGCGCGAGGTCGCAGGCGCGCCGTCGCACGAAAAATCGATTCACCCCGGCGATCACGCGGTGATGGTCGGCGGGCGCATCGGCAAGGACGGCATCCACGGGGCCACGTTCTCATCGCTGGCGCTCGACGAAACCTCTCCCACCTCGGCGGTTCAAATCGGCGACCCCATCACCCAGAAGCGCATGCTCGAGTTCCTGCTCGAGGCGCGTGACCGCGGCTGGATCCGCAGCATCACCGACAACGGCGCGGGCGGGCTCTCGTCTTCGCTCGGTGAGATGGCGCGCGACTCCGGCGGCGTTCAGGTTGAGCTCGACCGCTGCCCGTTGAAGTACCCGGGGCTCGAGCCGTGGGAGATCTGGGTCTCGGAGTCGCAGGAGCGCATGAGCCTCGCGGTCGCGCCTGAACACCTCGAGCCCCTGCTGGCACTCGCCGCGCGCCGCAGCGTTGAGGCCGCCGCGATCGGCACATTCACCGATTCGGGCTTCGTGGAGCTGCTGTACGGCGGCGCGCGCGTCGCCCACCTGCGCCTCGCGTTCCTGCACGACGGGTTACCCCGCATGCGCCTCACCGCGCGCTGGATCGCCCCTGAGGCGCGCAACGCCGCCGCCTCCCAACCCGTGGGCCCCCAACCCTCGGGCGCTCAACCCGTGCCCGTCCCCGGCGGGGCCGCGGGCGCCGCTCCCGGCGCCGCCGCGGCGACCGGCCCGCCGGAGCACGAGCTACGCGAGGTGCTGCGGGCGCTGCTCGCCGACCCCAACATCGCCTCGAAGGAAGCGCTGGTGCGCCAGTACGATCACGAGGTGCAGGGCGCTTCGGTCGGCAAACCGTATCTCGGCGTTGAGACCGACGGGCCGGGCGACGGCGCGGTGCTGCGCCCCGGCTTCGACGACAAACGCGGGCTCAGTGTCACGCACGGGATCTGTCCGTGGTACGGCGACTACGATACCGAACGGATGGCCGCCGCCGCGGTCGACGAGGCCTACCGCGCGCACATCGCGCTCGGCGGCGACCCCGACCGCGCCTACGCGCTCGACAACTTCTGCTGGCCCGACCCGGTTCAAAGCGACGCCACCCCCGACGGGGAGTACAAGCTCGCGCAGCTGGTCCGCGCCTGCCGCGGCCTGCACGACACCTGCGTCGCCTACAACCTGCCGCTGATCTCCGGCAAAGACTCGATGAAAAACGACGCCGATTTCGGTGGTCGCAAGGTTTCGGTGCGCCCAACGCTTCTGGTGAGCCTGATGGGGATCGTGCCCGACGTGAACGCCGCGATCGGAACCGACTTCAAGAGCAGCGGCGACTTGCTATATCTCGCAGGCGTCACATACGGTGAGCTCGGCGGCTCGGCCTATGCCCGCCGCTTTGCGCCGGCTCCGGAAGCCTCGCCCGCGGTGTACCCCGAGGCGGCACTGCCGACCTACCGCGCCCTCTCCGACGCCGCGCGGCGGCGCCTGGTGGCCTCGATGCACGACCTATCCGACGGCGGGCTCGCGGTGGCCGCGGCCGAGTCGGCCCTCGCCGGACGGCTCGGCGCCACGCTGGAGCTCGGCGCCCTCTCGCTCGGCGAAGAGCTCACCGCCGCCGGCGAGCTCGCCGGCTCAAGCTCGGCCGAGGAGCTTCGCGACCACCTCGCGCGGCTTCTGTTCTGCGAATCAACCTCGCGCATCCTCGTGAGCGTCCCGCTCGAGCACACCGCCGAGTTCGAGGGCCTGGTCGCCGGACTACCGGTGGCCTGCATCGGGACGGTGCAAAGTCTGCCGCGCCTCGATGTCACCTACCGGGGCGAGCGCGTACTCGCACTCGATGTCGAGGAGATCGAGACCGCCTACAAGACCCCGTTTGGACCACAACCGGGCGAGACCGCCGGTCTCCGCCGCAGGGAGCTCCGCAATGCCTAACCACCACCCGCACCCCCAAACCGCCTCGGTGCCTGCCGGCGGCGCACCCACCGCCGCGCCCGCACCCACGCCCGACACCGACGCCCCCGCGGCCGACCCCGACGCGCCGCTCGCGCTGGTGATCACCGGGCACGGGATCAACGCCGAGCTCGAGTTGCTCGAGATGCTGCGGCGCGCCGGCGCCGCGCCGGTTGCGATGCATATCAACGATCTCGCGGCCGACCCCTCGGCGCTCGGCGCGTTTCGGTTGCTGGCGCTGCCGGGCGGGTTCTCGTTCGGCGACCACCTCGGGTCGGGCAAGGTGCTCGCGAACCTCGTGCGCCGGCGCCTCGGGGATGCGCTCGCGGCGTTCACCGCCGCCGGCAACCTTACGATCGGGATCTGCAACGGGTTTCAGGTGTTGGTGAAGGCGGGCATCCTCCCGAACACTACCGGCGACGCCCAACCGGAGGTAACGCTGGTGCACAACGCCGACGGACGCTTCCAGGACCGCTGGGTCCGCCTGGTCGTGAACCTCCGTAACCCCTCGCCGTGGCTCCGCGGCGCCCCGGGGCTGGTGGAGTTCCCGATCCGTCACGGCGAGGGGCGCTTCCTCCCGGCCGAGCCGTCGATCCTCACCAAGCTCAACCTCGGCAACCAGGTCGCGTTTCGCTACCAGGGCCGCAACCCCAACGGCTCGGCCGACGCCATCGCCGGCATCACCGACCCCACCGGCCGCGTCCTGGGGCTGATGCCGCACCCCGAAGCCTTCCTCGACCGCCACAACCACCCCCGCTGGACCTACCAGGCCCCCACGCCCGCGTCCGGCCTCTGGCTGTTCGAGAACGCCGTCGCCCACCTCCGCCGCCCCTCCCAACCCGCCTAACCACGCCGCCGCTACGTCGTCGTTGCATCGTCGGGTGGGGGAGGTCTCCCCCACGCTGCAGCCCGCGCCCCCGCCCCTCGCGGCGCCGGTCGCCTGGCTGTTCGCACCACCGTTCGGCGCCGCCGCCGGCACCCGGCGCGGCGACCGCGCCTCGCCACGCCGCGCCGCGCGGGCCGGGCGCCGGGGCGCGCGCACCGGGCTCGCTCCCGCTCCGCCCTGCGCGCCCCTCGCGGTCTTTCGCTTCCCCCTCGCCCGCGCAGACGCCCGCGGCCCGCGGCCCGCAGGCCGCGGCCGCCCGCGCGGGCCCCAAAATCCGCGCGCGAAAAATGCCTGCCGTTTCTTATTTATTTTGTCGCGTCCTTTACATGTGACGGTTTCACAACCTTAACATCTTCGGTCGTGTTGCCCGCCTCATGTCACAGCATCCGCACCCCCGGCCCATCGCCCCGGGGTTGAGGCGCTCACCCTAATCCTTCCCGCGCATCCACCGCAAACAAACAAAGAAAGCCCGACCGGCTCTTAACAGTTCCGGAACCCGCGAGCCCCCTACAATCCTCAGATCTTGCACACTTTGCAGGTATCTCGCTCGCCGGCGATGTTAAGGTTTTGCATCCAGACATTGTTAAGTTTGCGACAAAATTAATAAGAAACGCCGCGCGTTTTCCCACCACGTTTCAAATCGCCGCCGCCACCCATCGCCCGCAACCCTCCGCCGGCCCGCCGTCGGCCTGCCTCGCGCGCCCGTGCTGCGCCGCGCGGCGCCCACCCCGC
>PUOW01000150.1 GCA_003552185.1 Spirochaetaceae bacterium | reverse complement strand
TCCGCTGCAAGGTGCCTGACTTTCTGCTCAAGGGCAACATCAAGGGGCTGAATTTCTCCATTTGTTTGAATGAATTCAGAAGCAAGGAGCATTTCGTCAACAGCTCCCTTGCAGATCAGCAGCTCACCGCCCCTTTTGTTTTCAAGAATTACCGACATCCTGCGGCGGGAAGTTTCAAAGGGTATTTCGCCCACCTTGCTGAAACCCAGCCCGGCTGCAGTCAGCTGCTGTGCCCGCTCGTGATTCAACACCGCTTCGTCGAGGGGATTACGCAAGCCGGTCTGGTAATAGCTGTTCAGGTATGTGTATTTATAAACATCGGGATCGCTGTCGCCGTCAATGTTCACGTAACTCTCCATGGCCACGGTATCGTAGGTAAGGGTGCCAGTTTTATCGGTGCAAAGAACGTTCATGGCTCCCAGGTTCTGGATGGCGCTTAACCTTTTGATGATTGTTTTGTTTCTGGCCATTTCGATAGTACCCTTGGCCAGGTTCGCCGTTATAATTGTCGGCAGCATTTCTGGGGTAAGCCCCACTGCCACCGCCAGGCCGAAGAGTAAAGCATGAAACCAGTTATCCTGAACAACTCCGCTAATCAGGAAGATTACCGGTACCATAATCACCATGAAGCGGAGCAGCAGCAGGCTTACATTCTTTACCCCCAGGTCAAAGCTGGTGGGTGGGTGGTGTCCAACCAGTTCCCTGGACATCGACCCTAAATAAGTGCCGCTGCCGGTGGCGATGACCACTGCCTGCGCCGTGCCGCTTAAAACATTGGTGCCCATGTAACCGATATTGGGCAGGTCAAGGGCATTTGAAAATTTTTTACCAGCTGCAGAACCCGCCTTTTTGTCGACCGGTAAAGACTCTCCGGTCAGGGCTGCTTCGTTTATTGATAGGTTATTGGCAAAAATGATGCGTACATCTGCCGGCACAATATCCCCGGCAGAAAGGTGGATGATATCGCCGGGAACGAGGCTGGTGGTAACTACTTCAATCCTTCCTTGATCCCGCCTTTCCACCAGGGCTGTATTTTGTATCAGGGAGAGGAGCTGATCTGCTGCTTTGTTGGCCTGGTATTCCTGGATAAAAGTCAATATAGCACTGATTAAGACCAGTATGGAAATGATAACAACCGCGGTTAAATCCTTTTCACCTGGCGGGGCGAAAATATATTCGGTAACAAAAGAAGCGACAGCTAAAAGAACCAGAATTCCAACGAAGGGATTGATAAAAGCCTGCACCAACTGTCTTATCCAGGATGGCGCTTTTTCATGGGCGGTTTCATTTTTTCCAAAGCGCTCCAGGCGGCTTTGAGCTTCTGATTCCTTTAGACCCTGTTCACTGCTGTCATTCTTTGCCATAACTGCTTCAGGGCTGGACAGGGAAGCTTCGATCAGCAATTCGGCAGCTTTTGACACCGCCGCCCTTACTTCACCTGTATGGTTTTCCTTGCCTGAAAGCCTTGAAATTAAGTTTTGTAGAGCTCTCATTCTTCAATCAACCTTATTATATTTTACCTGCTTATTATATCACCAAATTGCTTTGTTTTTTTAAGCTTTGCTAACTTTTTTTACCGATCCGTTAGCCGGTTAAGCAACCCTGCTTTCAACCTAAAAAATGCGCATTATTTTCATTCATCGAGTAGCGCCCTTTTTTATGGGCTTGAGTGTTTAATAAGCAATTGCAGCGCACCGGTTAAAATGCTAAAATTTATAAGCATGAGAGATTAAGCCCGGGAAAAAGGGAAAGGATCTTCAAATCTTAGATAATAGCAGCCTGCCAAACAGAATATATATGCTAAAAAAGTCTTCGTATGCCGCAGCGTTAAATACTGCCGTAATCCTGGCTATGATGATCCTAACTGTCATGGCCATAGTTGCTTACCTTGATGCAAATAGTTTTATTCTTGCCCTTCATGTACCCCTGCTGGCAGTAATAATAAGCATGGCAGTTGTCGCTTACTATATAAAAATGCCACCGCCCTATGTGAAACTGGGTGACGGCAGCATCAGGGTCCGAAGAAAAATGCTGGGAGGATGGGACACAGCAGAAATTAAAGATTTACAGGTTGCCGAAGTAAGGAATAATAATTTGTACATGGTTTTCGGCGAAGAAGAAGGCAGAGAGCTGCAAATAAACCTTGACGCCATGAATTACAGTGATGCCCGTGAACTTCATGACCTCATCAACGATCTTGCATAATAGTTGATTGGGTCAGTGATAACTTCAGGCCACTTTAGATAACTACAGTTTAATACCTGGCTTTTCTTATTCCATGTAAGTAAGGCGTGATGCCAGCGGGCCGAATACCATGCTAACAGCAAGAATGATCAGCCCGGCCAGGGGATACCAGAATGAGAGAACCAGGGCGGCCAGCATCACCATAATCCCCGCTCCCCAGCTGGCCAGCATCCAGTAAAAATGATTCACTGATACCGGCTCAATCCAGGCCTTTATGGCCTGGGTACGTACCACCAGCAACAAGTAAAGCAGCGACAGAATAATGAATACAGATATGAATATAATCACGGCAACCCTGGACCCGGGATCATTGCCAATCAGGTTGGTCGGGTAGGGTACTGATACGACCACTCCTAAAACGGCCAGGTTCAAGCCGATGAGAACCGGTTCCAATCTCCCCAGCCTGGCTATAAAACTGTGGTGCTGGACCCAGATAATGGCGACCAGGATAAAGCTTAATATAAATGCAATAAACTGGGTCAGCTGATCGAAAAGGGCTCTTGCAAGCCCGGCCCCTGTGACATCGGGAATATCAAGGGTAAGGACCAGCAGGGTCATGGCGATTGCAAAAACTGCATCGCTTAAGCTAATAACACGGTTAAACTCAACAGTATCCTTATCATAACTGGTTTCTAAAAGGCCGGGCGGCTTAACTTTTTTTAGACCCGCCATATCTCTTCCTCCTTCTAATCAGCAACCAGGTGAGCATGGGATCAGATCAGTCATCCAGCTTCTCCTGCTCCAGGGAACCAGGCTCTGACCAGTAAAATGGCAAAACTACCTGCCCCGCGCTTTATTAATTGCTGCGTGAATACCACTCCCAGAGGTGCTCCGCTTCAGCGGCTTCGACATCGGTAACCTGGAAGGCCTTGCCCGACGGCGAGGATAAAACCCAGGCCCGGACACTCCGTAAACCCCGCAAGCGCTGGAAAGGGTTAACGCTGACCTGCAGAGCCTGGACGCAATTTCTATGCATCAAAACCCGGAACCGGTTCACAAAACGGAATCGCAGGGAAATCTGCCTGTCGTCTACAGAGGTGCCACCGGCGCGGTAGCGGCTGTACCCCCAAAAAACTGCCGGTATAAGCAGAAAGAACGAAAGCCAGCCGAAGGGAACCCACTGGTTCAATTTCCATTGCTACCACTTCCCCGCTTCTTTTTATTGAGTGACAAATTCTAACTTATATTATCACTATCCGGAATTTCAGACAACCCGGTGCAGCTTGTTCATAAGGGTTTTTTTGCAAGAGTTTTCAAGATGGTAAAATTCTGGTATTATAATTCCGTGTAGTTCATGTAACTGTCCTTTAACCATTGCAGTTTGTGGGGTATAAGCATATCAATGCTTGTTCTTTAATTTTACTTGCCCAATCAGAGCCTGGCTGCAGGTTGCATCAGTATTTAAACCGGG
>PUOW01000436.1 GCA_003552185.1 Spirochaetaceae bacterium | reverse complement strand
TCGATGGGAACAACGCCGTAGCCGAGAACAACATCGCGACGGTGTACGCGCAGCAGGGCAACACCGAGGAAGCTCTCGAGCACTACGCGCATGCGCTTGAACGCGACGCGAACTACACACGTGCGGCCGAGAATCTTGGACACTTGTTCGAGCGCAAGCTGCCCGAGAACGGGTTGATCGACAGGCTTCGAACGCTTGCCGAGAAAGGCACCGACAATACCGAGCTGCAACTGCAGCTCGGCAGGGTTCTGAGCGAGACCGGAAAACACGATGAAGCCGAGCGTTACCTGAGCAAGGTCGTTGAGCGTGAGCCCGATAATCCGCGCGCGCGCAGGTACTCAGGACTCCTCGCGTATCGCAAGGGCGCGTTCGAGGATGCGCGCCACGAATTCGACCATCTTCTGCAGCTCGATCCCGAGGCGGAAGACTACCGCCTCGACCTTGGTCGTATTCACGCCGAACGCGGCGAGTACGACCAGGCGCTGCAACACGTGCGGGAGTTTCGCGAGAAGCGCCCCGATGAACTCACCGGTGTGCTTCGCGAGTCGGAGGTGCTTCGAAAAAGCGACCGGGCCGGTGAGGCCGAGTCGGTCATCGAGCCGTTCAAGCAGAAATACCCTGAAAGTGCACGGCTTCTGACCGAGATGGCACAGGTCTACCGCGACGCCGGAAAGACCGACGCGGCGTTACAGTCGCTGAACGAGCTGGTGAGTTTGCAAGGCAAGCGAGCACGGCCCGACGATCTCGACGGACTGAACGAGAGCCTCGCGCTGTACGAGCAAACTGCAGGAGCTGCCGGCAGCGGCTTCAGCCTCGACCGCCTCGGAGAGCTCGCGCAGGCCTCGGGCGCTCCGGTGTCCGATGAGCCCGAGGAGTTCAAGCCCGACAGCACTGCCGAGCTCGATGAAGCCTCGATACCGGTGGTCGGCCTTGAGCCCCCCCTCGAGGAAGGCGAAGACGACGAGTTACCGGAAGACGAGCGGGAGGATGAGCAGGCGCCCCGATACGCCGAGGCGAGCGATGCCGAGCAGGCTCCGGCGAGTAGCGCGGAGCCCGGAGGCGCTTCGGTGCCCGAGGCCGCGGATCCGAGCGAGACGGGGCCGGGGTTGGAAACCGGTGCACCGTCCGAGGGTGCCCAGTCACAGCATCCGGGAGCGGATGCCGTGAGTCCGGACGATCTCGGCGCCGAGCTCGACGACTATCCGCCTTCACTCATGGATATGCTTGAGTCGGAGGATGAGCCTGCCGAGGAGCCCGCCGGCGAGCAACCGCCCCACGAGCAACCGCCTGCCGAGCAACCTGGCGACCGGGAAGCGGATCTCGGCGAGTACGCGGATCTCGGCGAGCAGCAGCGCGCGGGCGAGACCTCCGCGGACGAGCACCCCGCCCCCGAAGAGGCGCCCGCCCCTCCGGCCCCATCCGATTGGCCTGCGGCGCCCGATCTCTCGAGAAGCGAGCCGTCCGAACCAACGGAGCCTGAGCCCGAGCCCGAGCCTCCCGCCGGCCCTGGGGACGAAGCGGCCGCGACAGACCACGCGGCGCCCACAGATGAAACGCCTGAAACCGAGGGTGCAGCCGAGCCCGAGGAGGCGCCGCACGACGCCGTCGGCGCCCCGCCGCCGGCCGCAGACCCCGGAGCCGTTGAGAAACCGCCGGTTTCCCCAAGCGGCTACGGCGACGGTGGTCCGATCAACCAAGACATACCGTACTACCCCGGGGCTCCGGGCGGGGAGGCCGAGCCTGAGATCGAGGAACGTGTGATCCCGCCGCCCGAAGAGCCTGCCTCGGCCGAGAGTGGAGTAGGCCCGTTCGACGCAATGTTCGGCGCGCACGAATCCCCGGACGATGCGGAAGCGGAACTCGAACCCGAGGACGACGCCGAACCAGACGAATCGGACGACTCCGGCGAGCTCGACGAGTCCTTTGAAGCCATGGAGCCGGAGCCGGAGGGCGCCGGCGCCGAAGAAGAACTCGGGGCCGAAGAGCCGGACGAGCACGAGCCTGAGCCTGAGGAAGAGGAGCCGGTTGAGCAAGCGCCGGACGAGCCTGAGCAGGAGCCGGAGCCGGTTGAGCAAGCGCCGGACGACGAGCAGCTTCCCGACTCGGAACCGCTCGAACAGGAACCGCTCGAACAAGAGCCAGCGGAGTCGGGGCCGGGCGTAGAAGAAGCCGAAGCGTTGGAAGCCGACGCGCCGGAAGCCGACGCGGAGCAGGCGGAACAGGAGCTGAAGCCGGAGCCGGAGCTCGAACAGGCCGAGGACATCGAAGATACCGAGGACGCCGAGGCGCCTGAGCAGGCGGGCGAGCCCGAGGGGGCGTTTGAAGACGAGCCGGTGGAGTGGGAAGCTCCCGAGGCTCCGGGACCCGCCGGGGAGCCGCGTGAGCTTCGACGGCGTTTTAGACCGATTGCGGAGAAGCCGAACGCGAAGCGCAAGATCGTGCGCCTCACCTACGAGCGGCAGGCTGCGATGTTCGATTATCTCCTAAATCTGACACAAGCGCTGCCGGAGGATAAACGACGGGAGTTTCGCCGGAGCGAGGCACGCCTTCGAGCGGAGGCGTTGCGAAACAGACTGCAAAATCGTCCGGGCTTGCGGCACACCGCCGCAGCGCGGCGCCGCGCCCGAGGCAACGAGGCCGCCGCACCGGCCGGCGAAGGGCTCGATCGCACGCGCCTTACCGGCACCCTCGATTATCTTCGCTCGCTCTCGGGGTCGTTATCCGATCCCGATCTCAGCGCGGGAATCGACGCGAGACTCGAGCGCATTACCGCTCGGTTGCGGCGCGACACGAAGAGCACGGAGTAGGAGTTCGCTTTGGATTCGGATGTTCGGCTCGTACGAATACGACGCTATATCGAAAACATGCCGGCGCTGCCGGTGACGGTCGGCAAAGTTCTCGAGGTCTGTAACAATCCCAAAGCCTCTCCGGTTGATCTCAACCGGGTGATCAGCGTCGACCCGGTACTCATGGCGCGGGTGATGCGGCTGATCAACTCCGCGTACTACGGCCTTTCGGGCAAGGTTACCTCGCTGGTGCGCGCGATTATTATGCTGGGCCTGAATACCGTCAAGAACCTGGCGCTCAGCGCCGCGGTGGTCGAGAATCTCGGGCGAAGCGAGAACTTCCGGGCTCTGCACGCGCAGGGGTTCTGGCGCCACTCGCTCGCGGTCGGCGTTGCGAGCAAACTGATCGCGAAGAAGCGCGAGGTGGCTTCTAAGGACCTCGAGGAGTATTTTATCGCCGGACTGTTGCACGATATCGGCAAGATACCGATCAACGCCGTGTTTGAGGATGAGTTCCTCGAGGTGATGGCGCAGTCCGATCGCGCGCGAACCGCCGTGTACCGCACCGAGCGCGAGGTCCTCGGGCTCGATCACGCCGCGGTTGGGCGTATGATCGCGAAGACCTGGAAACTCAGCCCCGAGGTCATCGACGCGATCTCGGCGCATCACGAACCTCTGGAGTACGAGGGGCCCCATAACGACGTGGTGTACACGGTGGCACTCGCAAACCATTTCGCGAACATCGCCGAGATCGGCTTCTCGGGTGATCGCTACCCCGAAGCTCTCCCCGAGGAAATTAGCGCTCATCTCAAGGTGGATGTTGCGTATCTCGACGGGATCGAGGACACGATTCACAGCGAGATAGAGAAAGCGGCGGTTTTTCTGC
>PUOW01000403.1 GCA_003552185.1 Spirochaetaceae bacterium | reverse complement strand
GACTACTCGCGGGCTCACGTACTTGCCGAACATATCGAGAATATGACGCTTGTCTTTCTCTTCGGTCATGAGCCGGTAGACCGCGATCGCGACAAACGAGAGCACAAGCGCAACGGTCGGCGCGGTGTACGGCAGGATAAGCGTACGATAATCGAAGCTGAGGGTCGTGACGAAAAACCACCCGATCGCGAGGCCGCGCGAGGCGAGCGCCGACCATACGATCGAGATGCGCGAAGCGGGAATCGCGATCACCAACGCGAACGCCAGGATGATCAGCATGCTCGCCCAGTCCGGCACCTGGGTAAGGAAGCGGTCGGTTAGTATCGAGTTGAGCGCGTTGGCGTGCACCTCGATCCCGTACATCAGTCCGAACGGCGTGGTGAGTTCATCGTCGGCCATGCCCGGGGCGAACGCGCCAACGAGCAACACGTTGTTCTCGACGCCGCGCGTGGGCGGCCAGGCGTCCGGATCGTCGGGCGGGGCGCCGAGCGAGTAGCCGCTGTACGACCGTACCGGAAAGGTTTGATGACCGTCGGGAGTCGGGCTTGAGCGAGGGCCCATATAGTTGATCAGCATATTCCCGCGCTCGTCGATCGGGATCTCGATGCTTTCGGGTTCGCGGTATACCGGCTCCGAGACCACGCGCCCGGTTGCGTCATACTCGGCAGGTTGCTCGACCACGCGGTGCGCGCGCCATTGGCCCGACCTCGGGTCGAACTGCCGGGGGTTCGGGATCGTGATGCGGTGGCCGAGCTCCACCTCGATTTCTTCGAGACTTACGTTGAGGTACTCGAGCGCGAGCGCGAGGGTGATCGACGGCAAAAAACGATCTTGATACACCCCGAGGATGTGCCCGCGCGCGCTGCCGTCCTCGGCGCTTCGGCGGGGAGCCGAGTCGTCCATCTCGGAGCGTAGCCGGCCGAGCGCGTCGTCGTCCAACGGAAGCGGCACGGTGTGCTCACCCCCGCCGCGGTCGAACCACACAAGGCGCTGATGCCGGTCGGCGGTGGGGTCGCTTCCGGGGCTCAACTCGTCTAACGCCACGGTGCGGATAAGCTCCGAGGATTTCGAAACCATCGCTTGGCGCCGATACACTTGGTCGTCGTCGTCGGACATAATCGCGTGTCCGTAGCCGCCGGCGGCTGAGCCTATTTCGTGGATCGGCGGCTGCAACCCGAAATGCGACGGCATCGCGGTGGTGTCGCCTTTGACGGCGGTGATGGTGCCTCCGGCTTCGAGCAGCGTGTTTTGACGCTCGAAGAGTTCACTGCGGAGGCCGGCGGCAGGGGCGCGACGCTCGAGGATGGTGCCGAGAAACGCGCGGTCGTACTCAAGCATCGCTTCATGCAGTTGCCGGTCTTCCTGCTCGGCGCCGGGCTCTACAAAGAAAATATCGAAAAACAGCGCGCGTTCGCGGCGATTCTGGTCGCTGATGCGGCTGAACGACTGCAGCAAGCGCGCGTGTTCGTCGCGCGGAAACGGCCATCGTCCTATCTCGCTGAGCGTGTGCGGGTCGATCCCCACGATCATGATGTCGTTGGAGATGAACGGGTTGCGCTGAGCGACCGTGACGCCTTCCTGAACCTGTTCGCGCGCGCCGCTGTCCTTGAGTTGGAAATGAAGGTCGATGATCCGCAGCTCAACGCGCTCGAGTAGCGGAGTCCCCCAGTTGATCGCCGCAACGACTGCCGCGATCACAAGCGCGATTACCAATCCGAAGTAGCGCGGTTGGAGCACCCAACTGCGTCGCCCGATCGAGCCCCCGCGTTTCGTTTTCCCTGCCGCCACGGCCTACCTCTCAGTCTTTCGCGGTGTTGTAGGGGAATGATAGCGGAAGGTACGGTAGCCCGCAAGCGCGGAACCCGCCCGGGTCGGAACCCGAATGCAAAAACTTGCTTTTTCGCGTGACGGAGCCTACTCGAACTTGCGGGCTCAATTGAGGTGCGGTAGCATAACCGACGTTGACCCGAGCTCGCGTGCCTCGGGCAGTCAGTTGTACGCGTCAACCGCGAGGAGCCGCAGCCCAGTGCAGCGCAGAAGTAGCATCGTTCTTTTCTCTGTAGTTATCTTGATCGTTTCCGTCGCTATGCCGCCTCAAGCCTGGGCACGGGGTGCTGGCGAGCTATCGGAGCCCGAGCCCGGCTACGGTGCGGTTGTGTTTCGCACCGGTAGCTATGAGGGCTCGCGTGCCGAGTATACGCGTTCGGTACATTACCGCAACCTCAACACCGGCGAACGTCACACGCTGCGCTTCCCGGCGCGGGAGCGCCTCGTTGTGGAGGAGCTGCCGGCCGGCGAGTACGAGTTTGAGTCCGCCGACCGTATGCGGGCGGGGCGCGTAGATGAGCGCGACGAGCGCCATTCGGCGGTGTATTATGGCGTGGATTTCACCGTCGACGAGGCTACCGTCACCCCGCTGCCGATCATGGTCTATTACTTTGATACCGGCCTCGAGCGCGATTTCGCTCGGCGTGAGCCGGTGCCGGATGAGATCGATGAGCTCACCTCTATTCGTCTGCTTCGGGTTACCGATGACTCGGTACAGACGATCTATCTGAGGCTCGATGCGCGGCTCGAGCGCGATCTCATGGACGAGCTCGCCGACGAGGCCGGCGAGTCCGCGCTCAACTGGCGCTACGCGCCGCTCTACGACGAGAACGAGCCGTACTGGGCCGGGAATCGGCCCGAGCAGCCTCCGGTTGCGCTGCAGGATGAGGTCGCAGACGAGTCTCGCTTCGCCGACACGCCGGAGTCGCCGCATTCTTGGAGCCGGAGGGCGTTGTCCAATCGCTACAAAGCCGATGTTCGTGGTATCGCACCACCGTATCACGCCGGCATGCTCGCGTTTCTTCCGGGGCGCGCGGCTTACCTTGGCGGCGGTGGTCACCGCGGCGAGGATCCCCGGCCCGAAATACCGCCGGTAACAGATCGGTACAGCACAAGTCACGTCGTTTTTCCGGAGGCCGGTTGGGTGGTCCGCGCGCAGGAGCGACTGGGTCTCGGCTTCGATGCTGCACACCACAACTACGTGGTGGACTACGGTAACGATTCTTTCTATTCCTTTACCGCGGTGATCGGTGCAAGCGCCGGAGTGCGCCTCACCGAAAACGTAGCGCTCGGTGGAACGCTCGGGCTGAGTGCCACGACGTATGAGCTTGAGCAAGCCGGCGCCACCGAGCAGGAGCTTTTCGACGATTACGTGATGGACGGACTATGGTCGCTCGGTGTGGCGTGGCGGCATGCCAACAGGGATGTCTGGGCCGGCGTTCGAGTAGTGCGCGACCTGTTACAGGAGCGCCCGTACTACTACCTTGAACCACGCGACGAGTTCAGCGAGTTCGAGCTCCTAAGAACTCCGCAACCCACGCGAACCGAGGGCTTTCTGCGTGCCGGTGTGCTCAACGATCGATTGATGCTGTCGTTTGACGGAGCGCTTGAATGGACCGGAGGCAATGCTTTCGATACCGAGGAGGGCGACGGCCGAATTGAAGGTGCTGTGATCTTTCGCGATCTAGGCCTTGAGTACCGCGTCGCGGAGCCGTTCTGGGTGCGCCTCGTATATCACCAACAAGATACGCTCTTTAATGCCAACGAGGTATCCTATTTTGCGGTTGCGCCCGGTGGCTCGGTCGGCGTTGCGTATCGTATAGGGTCATTTCTCATAGACGTTACCGGAACCTACCGAAGCG
>PUOW01000092.1 GCA_003552185.1 Spirochaetaceae bacterium | reverse complement strand
CGGAGGTCAAGGCAACGGTGAGGTAATACCTGCCCGCAGGCACAACGGTTTGTTCGGTCTCAATGGTGAGCTTCCGCTCATCGGCGCTAAATGAAACGTCACCGTCCTCAAGCTCGATCGTGTCGTCGTTATCCGCGTTTGCAAGCGTCACGGTGTAGCCGTTCACGTACTCTCCATCTTCTCTGTAACCGTCGTTGCCGATGCTCGCGGGCCAAGTGAGCGTGAACTCAATTGTGCCCTCACCTTCGTCGTCGACGGGACGAACCACAACCTCCACGTTCTTAACGGTTCCCCGCTCCACCGTAACCGATTGGCTGCCTTGTACGAGCTTGTCGTTGCGCTCGGAGTCCTCGAAGCCTTCCACTGTCACGGTCCAGGCTCCCGGAACCAAATCCTCGAACTCCGCCCCCTCAGGCTGCCCCGCTTCGTCCGCGTCAAGATCCATCACACGATCGGTTGCACCGTCGTCGCTAAACTCGGCGCTCATAGTGATGGTGTATGCTTCTACGCGACTCAGGTCCTCCTCGGAAAAATCCGGGAACACCGTCTGTGCACCCACTCCGGTAGAAGGCCGAACGATTATGCCGCCGGTTGCCGCGTCGGTTTCCGAGCTTCCCGAGCCGTCCGAGCTGCCGAACGGGTTGGAGCAGCCGACCGCCGTCAAAGCCAACACCGAAACGGCCGCAAAAACTGCGAAGCGAGCACTAGCCTTCCGAAAGGTTCGATACGATTGCGCGATCATAAACTTTTTCCTCCGCTTCATCAGGGCAGACGATGCCGAGCCCGGCACCGTGATGTATTTTGAAATCCCGTACACTGCAAGTATAGTGATTTTGTCGTGAAAATTCAAAAAATTGCTCATAATAATTGCGCTACTCCCCAAGAGGAATCATTGCAAAATTCGCGCCAGGCGGAGTTCTTGTCTCTCATAGCGCGTGCCGTATGATACCTTAGACGGCAATCGCGCTCCGCAAGCAACCCAAGACTGAGTGTTCGCTCCGTAAACTTCTTTATCGAAAAGACTTAGTATGCATGGAGCTCCACGATCCCTTCGTGTACCGCCTACACGAGGCCGGAATGCTGCCAAGCGACGGGTCTTCCGCAGGGAGACCAACCGTTTAACGCGTTCTCACGGCAATCATGCAGCCGGCATAGCTATGCAGCATGCATAGGTCGTTCCATGCAGCGTGCATAGCACTGTCCTGTGGCCGCAAACTAGCCGGCAAACGCTCTTGCGCTGCGACGCAACAAGCGGTAGCCTGTCTCCTGGCGGCATAAGAACAGGAGGACACGGTGGCGGATTACGATGTAGCGGTGATTGGAGCCGGTATCGCGGGGGAGATTTGCGCAAACTACCTTGCGCGTGACGGAAAGCGCGTTGTGCTGCTCGAGCAGAATCACCAAGCCGGCGGCAATATGTCGGGGTTCAGCCGCAAAGGGTTCTATTTCGACGGCGGCGACCAGTCGTTCGAGAGCCTCGGAATTGTGTTTCCGATCTTACAAGACCTCGGCGTCTACGATGCCCAAGACTGGGTGAAAGCGCGCTATCGGATGGTGAGCGCCGATTTCGACTTTTACATCGACGGGATCGAGAGCGTCGAGGATGCGCTGCGCAGTGCATTCCCGAACGAACCCGGGATCAAGCCGCTGTTTGCGGAGGTGCGCGAAGTCGCGCGTTTTTTGCAGTCGGTTTGCACGCCGTGGGAGTTTCCGCTGCTGCACGATTTCCGCGTGTCGCGGGTCCTGCGCCTTTTACCGCACCTCGCCCGCCTCAAGCGGTGGAGCACCTTCCGGTACCGCGAGGCGGCCTGCAGCGTAATCCGCGACCCGCAGCTCCGCAACTGGCTCACCACAATTGGGTACTACAAGATGCCGTACCTATTCTTCGCGGGCTTTTGGCAACTATGGTCGCACGATTACTGGTACCCGGTTGGGGGCATGCAGGCGCTGCATCGCAAGCTGAGCGAACGCTATCTTGCAGCAGGTGGCGAGGTGCGCTACAACACCTACATAACGCGCATCCGCCCGGCGGGTTCCGACGCGCGGCGCGCTGCGGCTGCCGTCACCGCCGACGGCACCGAGATCTCGGCCGATCAGTTCGTGTACGCGGGCGACTACCGCACGCTCGTTGAGCAAGTCGTGGGTCCTGAGCTGTTCAAGCCCAAGCTGGTCGATGAGCTGCGCAACGCACGCCTCACCGAGGCGCTGGTGAGCGTGTATCTCGGCCTCGATATGCCGGATCAAGAGCTCGGCACCGCGCTCGGAGGAGCCCAACACCCGTTTTACTTTCCGAACTACGACGTGATCTTCCCCGAGGCCGACTCCCCGCGCGACGTACACAGCCGTATGTGGCTCGCGCTGAACCACTTCGGCATCGAAAGCCCCTCGGCGCCGGAGGGCAAATCGGCGCTCACGATTCAGACCTACAGCTCGGCCGAGTGGCAAAACTTCTGGGACAACGGCGGGTACGGTACCCCTCGTACCGAGCAGTATCGTGAGCTCAAGCAGAACGTAGGGCTCGAGATGGCGACCCTCGCTGAGAACCTGATCCCCGGCCTCCGCGACCGGATCGAGTATATGGAGGTCGGCACGCCGCTCTCGCTCAAGCGCTTCACCTGCAACTCCGAGGGCTCAAGCGGCGGCTGGTGCTACCAAGACACCGTCTCACCGGTGTTTCGCTTCCCTTCGCTAAACCTCATCCGCACCCCGCTGCGTAACCTCTACGCCTGCGGCCATTACGCACTCTGGCCCGGTGGTGTGATCTCGGCGGTGCTGTGCGGGCGCATCGTTGCCAACATGGTTGCCGGCCGCAGGCCACTCGCGCGCTTGGGGCAGGTATGGGACTAAGGCTCATCGACGTCTACATCCCTGCCGCGTACGAAGAGCATATCCGCGACTCGAGCCTCACGGTGGGCGCTGTTTCTGAGCACGTCGGCGCTGGTAGCGCTCGGACTCTTGATTTACTTCGGTCGATAGGCGACACACGGTATGCACGCACTACTTGAGCACACTCGCTTCGCTATAGAGCAGTTCGTAGAGCCTTTGCTCTATCCGCTGTTCGATAATCACCTCTTTGCGGTGGGGTTCATTCTGCTGTCAGGGTATCTGCTCGGTAGGGTGGCGCAGAAGGTCGGCCTGCCCGAGATTACCGGCTTCATTATCGCCGGGCTGCTCGCCGGACCGCACCTCGGCAACGTCATTCGGCCGCAGGTGAAGCTCGACCTGCAACTCCTAACCGAGGTAGCGCTTGCGATCATCGCGTTCACCGTTGGAACGAACGTGCTGCGGAGCACACTCGCGCGGGTTGGGCGTAGCGTCGTGCTTCTTACCGCGGGGCACATCTTCGGGGGCTTGCTGCTTGTAACCGCGGCTTTGACGCTGCTCGGGCTTCCGTTCTCGGTTGCGCTGCTGATGGGGGTACTTGCAGGCGGCTCCTCGCCCGGCACGGTGGTCGCGATCGTTGAGTCGGCGCGAGCTCGGGGCCCCTTCGTTGAACACCTATTCGGCGTGGTTGCGCTCGCCACCGCGGTTACGATCACCGCGTTCGGGGTGGTGCTCGCGTTTCTGCCGGTGATCGCGCAGGTGGAGGCCGGTCCTGAGATCCCCCTAACCGCGACGATTGCGAGCGCGATCTCGGAAGTTGGGCTGAGCGTGGCCACCGGAGCGGTCGGAGGATTGGCGCTGCACCTTACCACCCGTCGCTTCGCT
>PUOW01000348.1 GCA_003552185.1 Spirochaetaceae bacterium | reverse complement strand
GGCCCGCCGCGGCCGCCGCAGCCGCCGCCACCACCGCCGGCGCCACCACCACCACCGGCGCCACCACCACCGCCGGCGCCGGGCGCCCCCGCTGCCGCGGTTTCGGCGTGCAGCCTTCGGTAGCGCTCGGCCACCGCCGCGATTGAGTGTTCGCGCAGCATCCGCCGCCGCGCGGCGGCACCGCGCGCCGCCCGCCGTTCGGGGGGCTCGTTCGCAAGCGCGCCGAGCGCCTCGGCGAGCGCGTCCGGCCGGCGCGGCGGCACCACAAGCCCCGCCTCGCCCACGATGCGCTCGGCGTCGCCCACCGCGGTCGCGACGCAGGGCACCCCCAACGACAGCGCCTCGCCGAGCACGTTGGAGAAGCCCTCGCCGTAAGCCGAGGACACGCAGACGATCTCTGCGGCGTTGATGAGCGCCTCGGCGTCGTCGCGTTCGCCGAGCAGGAGCACGCGCCGACGCGTCTCGGCGCTAAAGCGCTCGGCGAGCAGGGCGCGAAACGGCGACGCCTCGGCCTCAACGCCGGAGCCCGCAAGCACAAACACGAAGCGTGGATCGGCCGAGAGGCGCGCGGCCGCCTCGAGGAAGCCCGCATGATCCTTCATGGGGTGGCTGCGCGCAACGTGCAGCACCACGATGCGATCATCGGCAATGCCGAGCGCGCGGCGCGTGCCGGCGCGAAGCTCGGGGTTGGGGCGCAGCCGATCGAGGTCGAACCCGTTGGGGATGACCTCGGCGGCCTCCGCGCGGTAGCCCAGCGCCCGGTGCTGCTCGGCGGCGGTATGCGAGTTGTAGACGATCCGCGCCGCCCGCCCCGAAAGCCGCGCGCCGAGGCGAATCACGGTTCGCGTCGTGAGCTTCTCGTCCGAGAGCGACTGCACCGAGTGTCTAATGTTCCAGATGAACGGTTGCCGGAGCCGACCGAAGCGCGCCCCCGCGGCCGCGAGCACCGCGGCGTGATACATCCAGCAGTGCACCATCTCGGGCCGCCGCCGCGCCGCTACCTCGCCGAGCCTGCGCACCCCCGCGAGCGCCGCCGGCCCGGCGCGCATCCCGAGGTCCTCAACCGGCACCCCGAGCGCCGCAATCTTCTCGGCAAACACGCCGCCGGCGGTTAGCGAAATAACCCCGGCCGTCTCGCGCCGGAACTCGTCGGTTTGTAACAGCTTGTAGAGCATCTGCTCGGCGCCGCCGCGTTGCAGCCCGGTGATGAGGTGAAGCACTCGCATATATCGCCGCCACCTACTCCGCCGGCCGCTCTCGGTAGCACCGGAGCATTGCCGCCGGGTTTGCTACAGCCGTTCTATCGCTCCAAAACGCATGCCGCGCGAGCGCGGAAAGCGGTGCACATGCGCGCGCACGCGCCGGTCGCCCTCGAGCTCCATGTGGCTCATACGAAAGCGCAAAAAAGCCCGCCGCGCGCGCACCCCAAAGCCGTCGGCAAACAGATTGTCCTCCACCGTCGCAAACCCGAAATGCTCCTCCATATCGAAGTACGCAACATCGAGGAAGTCGGTATGCTCCTCGCTCAGGTACACCTCAAACGGCGACTGGTTGCTGCCGAAGGTACTCCCAAGCTCCACACGCTCGATCTTTGCGATCGGCAACAGCACATCGATCTGCTCATCGCCGAGGCGAAAGGTAGACTCGGCCGCACGCAAATCGCTCCCGCGAATCTCGGCGCGCGCACGGTTGGCCTTGAGGTGCATCGTCATCTCGTTCAGCACCTCAAAGATCATGTGTCCTTCCTGCGCTCCGTACGCCATGAGCTCATACACCTGCTCGGTGTTCAATCTCTGGGTGGTGCGCACGTCGGCGCGAAGCTCGGCCAACACGCTCTCGACCGAGCGCGGCTCGCTCGGCGCCGGGTTGTCGCCCGAACCGTTGCCGGCGGCCGGCGCAAGGCCAACCGTGAGCGCAAGCGCCGCCGCCGCCAGAAACTTCAAAACTACTCGTATGTTGCCTCTCATATTTGCCCTCAACTATAGCTCAGTACGCAAGCGAAAATCCGACTCGCCCAAAGTGGCGCGCGCCGTCGTTGCCGGGCTCCGGCGTGGGCCGGTTGAGCCGATCGACCTGCTCCTCACCGAGGGGCACCTCGGTGCCTTCGCCGCGCGGGCGTCGGTTCCAGCCGTACTCAAAGGTATAGCCGAAATCAAACGTCAGCGCGCCCGGCCGGCCGGTGGTGGAGGTAAACCACTCCACGCTCACCGGAAGCGTAATCTCGGTGTCGAAGCCCAGTTGCACGATGCGTTCAATAACGTCTTGCGTTAGAAACTCGAGTTCGTCGAAGAGGTGCTCGCCGCTGCGCACGTAGCCCGCGTCGTTTACGCTTCCGTCCGAGGTTCCGATGCGATCGATGCTCACATCGTCGTATACATCATCGCTTGGCGTGGCGTTGGCATGGCGCAAGAACGCACCCTGCAGCTTTACCGTGATGAATCTGTTTGCGCGCAGCCTGCCCTCAAGCCGTATGCGGTCGGAGTTGGGCTCCAGATCGGCGAGCGATTGCCCGTGGTGCGTGTAATTCTGATAGTTGTACGGCGGCGCATCGAACCAGACATCGTCGGGCTCATCGTAGCGATACTGCGTACCGTCGCGCGGTGGTTCGCGTCGATGCGTGTAGGTGTAGGGCAGTACCATCGTGTAATCGGCGCTCACGCGCTCGAGCACCTCGCGCAACGGCGTCCAGCGAACGCCGGTCTGCGCGGCCGCCTTGAAGCGGGTGTCGAAGTTCAGCCGAGCTAGGTCGGTAAAGCTTGTGTCTCCAAGGTAGAAGTTTGCCGAGGTTGCGAGATCGTACGGCAAGCGCGCGTTGGCGCCGAGCCCAATAAACGCGGTGTCGCGCTGTCCGTAATAGATTTGGTTGTAGATCAGCACCGAGGTCGGCACTAAATATATCGGATCGAAGCGCTGTCCGTACGTAATGCTCTCGTGCAGGCTGATGTCGAGCCAATCGGTGAGGTGAAAAGTAAGCCCGTGCAGCGCAAGAAACTTGTTGGGCCGAATGCTACGCGTGTCGGCCCGATGGTCGCGCGCAGTGCCGTCGTCTAACGTGGCGGTCAAGGACTTCAACACATGCTCGTACGTGAACCGGTCGTGCCGGTAGGTGAACGAGAAGTGGCCCGAGTGCGGAGCTCCCGGGCTCAAGATGACGCCCGAGTCGTAAAACGGCCCATAGCTCCCGCGCGTCATCCCGATCTGCAGATACATGCTGTCGGAGCCGAACGCAGCGATCCCTTGCACGCTCGGGGTTAGGAGATACTCGCGACCAAGCGCACCCATACGGCTGTCGTCGCGGATGTAGTCGAAATCGCCGCGCTGCGCGGCGGGGTAGGCGTCATCGGTTACCTCGGGCTCGTCGAAGAGGTACATCCCGATGCGACCCGAGATCGATATGTTCTCACGAAGATACCCGGTAGACTGCACGCCGCCGCCGGTTGCCCCGAAGTACTCACCCCCGGGAGAAAACTCGCTGAGGTGCTCCCCACGCAGGTGTATCCCCGGCTCGCGGTCGATCTGGCGAATAAACTCCTCGGCGCGCTCGGCTTGCCGCCGCGGCGCCCGCGCAGCCACGTCCTCGAGCGCATCCTGTATAACCTGCAGCGGATAGGGACGCAGGTACGGCAGCGGCCGGCGGATGTAGCCCCGGTCTTCCCACATCTGAAGGTATTCATAGATCTCGTCTTGCATGTCGGTGGTAAGACGAGGG
>PUOW01000316.1 GCA_003552185.1 Spirochaetaceae bacterium | reverse complement strand
TAGCTTTCGCTGCGGGGAGTGATGCGTTCTGCCATGACAACTCTCTATTGTTCGGCCGGGCGTGGGAGACTGCCCGCCTTGGGTTCGCGGTATTTTAGTTGTCGTGTATGGCCGCTGTCAATGCACGCGCGCGGTCTCGACCATATAGCGGACGGCGGTGCCGCGGTCGGTGGGGCGCTCCATCTCGACGAGGATCACGAGCGAGCGCTCGTCGGGCGAGAGGTACACCTGCGCGATGCGGTAGCGCTTGACCCCGTCGCGATCGAACTCCGGAAGCCCGATGGTGTGCTCGCGGGTGCGCCCCGAGGAGTCGGTGGCCTCGAGCGTGATGTGAAAGCGCGCCCGGAGACTCTCGCCGCTGCCGCGCCGGCTTTGGTGCAGCCGTAGGTCGTATCTGCGGTCGGTCTCGTGGTCGCGGAAGCTCAAGCGGCTTTTGGGCTCGGTTTCGTTGAGTGCAAAATAGAGTATGCGGCCGGTCTCGAGATGGTCGATGCTATGACGCTCGGCGAGCTCGCTGTGGCGGCGCAGTAGGGTGAACAGCGCGCCTTTTCCGTCCTGGGTGGCCTCCACCACGCGCTCGGGGCGGTAGCGGTGCACACCGCTATCCACGAAGCGGTTGGCCGGTACATCCACGGTAAAAAGATCGGCGTACGCCGCGCCCGACTCGGTTTCGACGCCGTACTGGCCGAACATGAACACGCGGGAGTCCTCCGAGAAACCGAGATTCACGAATGTCGCTACGTCTCCGGCGTGCAGTACCCCGCCGATCAGCAGGGCCACAACCAGTGTGACGAATCGCTTCTTGATCATGAAGTTATCTCCCTCTCTCTATCAGTATCGAACGAAATCGACGGAACTGTAGTCTTTGTTTGCATCTTGTTGCATAATCGCGCTATGACGCTCGCGCTCCGTAATACCATTCTTCGCGTCGCCTTGGCGATCATGGTCGTGTTGCTCGGTATCTATGCCGTGGTGTTGTATCAGCTTGTGGTGGTGCACCCGGGTCTTTCGCTCGAGTTCACCACAACGCGGATGGTGCAACTGCTGAGCGGCTCGCTTCTCGGCGCAGAGTTGATGAGCTACGGGGTTCGCGCGCTGGTGGCCACGGTGGGGGTGCTGGGCGTCTTCACCGCGGTGTGGTTCGCGATCATGATCCGCCAGTTTCGAAAGCGTACCGCGCCCGAGGTGTTCTTCTTTTTGATCTTCCTTGCGACGGTGGCGCTTGATCTCGTGAAACCCGCGGTGATGCTGGCCGCGGGTTTGCCGGTGCCGATCGTGTACGCGAATGGGCTCACACGCCTGTTGTATTTCGGGTATGTCCTCGGGATCTTCTGCTTGTTCGCCTCGAGCCTCGCGAACTCGGTGATAGACTCCAAGCGCACCGGCACGGTGCTGTCGCTTGCAGCCGCGGTCGCGGTCGCGTTTGTGTACCTGGTTCCGGTGGATGCCACGCAACTCTACCCGAGCCTGATGCACCGCATCGGCCTCGAGGGCACCGCTCACGCCACCGTGGGCGCGATCAGCGGCCTCGCGGTGCTCACCTACCTGCACGCCGGGGTCGCGAGCACCGATCGCGACTACATAACGCTCGGTATCGCCGCGGCGGCCGCGGTGGTGGGCCGCCACCTGGTGTTTCACGTTCCGCACCCGTTTGCGCTGATCCCGGGAGCGGTCTGTTACATCGCCGGAGTGGTGGTATTTGGGCGCCGCTCGCACCAGCGGTACCTGTGGCAGTAGGAGGGCGGAAGCGCAGCGGGCGTGCGGGCGCCGGGCGGCGCATGCCTGGCGGCGCGCGCCGGGGCCACGCCGCGCGTAATGCTATACGAGGCCGGTGAACAACGCGCTTGCTACCAGACCCGCCCCCACCGGCAGCACGAGGTTGTCGAAATCGCGCGTCGGGAGCATCTCGACGAACATCGCGACGATGCCGACCAGAAGCGATTCGCGCAACATGCCGCTGACCGCGAAGGTAGAGACCGTGACCGCGACGAGGCAGGCGCTGCTGCCTTCTACGGTTTTGCCGCCGGTCCCGGGCAGCTCGTGCATTCCAAACAGCTTTCCGGCGAGGCTCGCAAACCCGTCGCCGAACGCCAGGGCGTAGATCGCGATAGCGGCAATCGGCTCCGGATAGAGCAGAAGCGCGAGCATTGCGCCGATCGCAAGCGTGATTGGGCCGTGGGTGATGCCGCCGCGGTCGCGCTCGCGCGATGCGAAGCTGGTGACGCGCGAGATAAACAGCACCTCCTGGCCGGTGCTGCGCACGATCTCGGTATAGGTGTAGAACAGCGTGCCGGCCGCGAGCAACGCAAGGGTCACGGGGGCGCCCACGAGGCCGGCGAGGATCGGCACCGCGGCGATCAGCATATGGATGGCCTTGCGCAACGTCTCGCGCTCGAGCTCGTCGGCCGAGACCGTGACGCCGAGCGTCATATGCTTGTTGACGGATTCCCTAAGTTTCTGTTTTATAAGCTGTGTGACGGGTTCGCTCATTTCCGGTCTGTCCTACAACCGCACATACCTTGCCGACGGCTTCGGCACGGAGTATATCGCAAGATCGATGCCAAATCCGGATCAAACACTCTTAAGCGGTTACAATACTAACCGTATTGGAATTATACGCCTGATACGGGCCTGGGTCAATATGGCGCGCGATGTTGTTGTCTAGTTTTGGATACAGTGGTGCTGTAAAACTACTACACCGGTGTCACCGTGTCGGCTCGGCGGTGGTGCTCGTGGCGGGCGTGGCGGCGCTTCTGGTAGGCTGTGCGAGCGCTCCCGAGCGCGGGCCCGAGACAAGCGAGGCACGCGGGGCCGGCGAGACAGGCGAGGCGGAGGATAAACCGGCTGAGGAAAGCACGAACGTTCTCGAGCGCCCGCCGCGCGCCGAGCTCTCGGACCGCGCCGCGGCGCGCATACTCCGTTACCCCGAGCGGGAGCAGGTTGTGGAAGATAAGCTTGCAGCGCTCAGCCTCGAACAGCGTGTCGGGCAGTTGTTTATGCTCGGCTTTCACAGCAACCCCGACGGCTCGCCGGTGCGCGAGCTCGGTTCGCAGCAGCGCGGCGTGATGGAGCGCGTGCCGGCGGGCGGGGTTATGCTGTTCGGCAACAACATCGATACCCTCGATCAAGTACTCAGCTATATCGCCGAGCTGCAGGCCGCGGGGGAGCTGCCGCTGATCATCGCCACCGATCAGGAAGGCGGAAGCGTCTCGCGATTGAGCGAGAGCGGGCGGCTCGGCGCCACCGAGCTCCCCGACGCCGAGGCGATCGGCGCCGCCGGCGATCCGTGGCTCGCCGAGGTTGCGGCCGAGCTCACCGCTCGCGAGCTCCGCGCGCTCGGGATCACAATGAACTTCGGCCCGGTTGCGGATGTGAACACCAACGCCGCGAACCCGGTAATCGCCGAGCGAGCGTTCGGCGACGAGCCCGATCTCGTCGCCACGATGGTTGAGGCCTCGGTGCGCGGCCTACAGCGCGAGAACGTCAGCGCGGTGCTCAAGCACTTCCCGGGGCACGGCGACACCGCGGTCGACACGCACTACGAGCGCGCGGTAGTGCGGCACGAGCGCGAGCGACTTGAGGCGGTGGAGTGGCCGCCGTTTCTGCGCGGCATCGCGGCCGGCGCCGACGCGGTGATGACCGGGCATATCGCGGTTCCGGCACTCACCGGCGATGTGCGCCCCGCCACGATCGCTCCCGAGGTAATTCAAGAGGTGCTG
>PUOW01000366.1 GCA_003552185.1 Spirochaetaceae bacterium | reverse complement strand
TACGGGTCTGCAAGCACTATCTTTAAGCAGAGTGCGGCAGCCCTCCATACGTTCCCACCAGCATCAGAAAGGAATTCCTCCAACTCCGCATCGGAAAATACATCCTCGTCTTTGTCCCAAATGAGTGTTCGGAGCTTGACTTTCTTGTCCATATATCATAGCACCCCCCTGCCTCTTCTTGCGCATAACATCATCATAACGTCTACTTGCCGGTTCTCCGCAAACATCGACACCTTCGGCCCCACACTCCTCACAGACCCACGGCCATTGTGGAGGGTCGGAGGTCAGCAAAAAATTAGCATAAACTTTCTTGTGCTTACAATCTTGCGCTTTGCTAATATCACCCACCACCCTCAGCTAGTCGCTTGAGCTGCCTATCTATAGCATCCAGCACCATTTTGCGATTAGCGTCAGCTTTCTCCTCTTCCTGCCACACGTCGAGTAGCACAACATTCTCCGTCTCACTGATCACCTCTGCCGCCTGGTGAACATTCATGCTCAATAGTTGCTTAGACTTATCAGTGTTTGCCTTGGTGCTAAACTGTGGTGGGGGAGGTGTCGGCTTTTGTGGCTCCTTCTTCTCCAGTATTTCCACTTTTCTCTTTTTCCCGCCGGCTTTTCTCTCGGCCCATTCCGGATCACACCAGAACACCGTTCCTGCCGGCCTGTCTTCTCCGTCGTAACCAATATTCCATAACGATTTAACTTTTACAGTTTTTTGTTCTTCTTCCATAACCACCCCACCTTATAAGTCAGGGGCACTTGCTATAAGCGCCCCTGTAGTATGGATTAATTACCGTCTGTATCGAAGATGACTATTTTTTCTGGGTTGAACACGGCTGGCCACACTTCTACTGCCATGAAGTGCCAATACTTCATCGGATCGAATTCTTCGTAAATATCGGTGTATATGCCGGGCTGGAAGTTGTTCTCCGCAACGGGGCCTACAGCAAGTCCACCGATATCGTTATCGACATCCTCACCCGTGGTAGCTTCTTGCAACAGAACCACGGTGTCATCAGGTATCAGATAGTCCTTAGTAGTGGGGCGGCCCATTGTATCTTCAAGACGCACATATTCATCGTAAGTCTCAATGGGCGGGTACCCGTGCTGTTCGAGATATTCGTTCAGAGCAATAGGGGATACCCGACTACCTTCCCCAATTTCATCTCTGGTAGTCTCTGCACCTGTGAGTTCGAGAAGCTGTGCCCGCTTCATAACACCAACGTCTGGCATTTCGTCATTGGTATCATAATAGTTCTCACAGAGCTGGATATAGTCAGATAGGGGGGTTAATCCGGAATCGTCCCAATTCGAATCCCAATCCAGCCCGAAATCGCCCTGGCTGGTGTCGTATTTATTGGAAGCCGGAACCCCCATGTCTACAGTAAGTTCTGCATCGGGATCTTCAATGTCAATCTCACCCGTGGTTAGCACCTGCCAGCGTAGCCATTCCATCCGGGCTTGTGCTGAACGCACGTTTCGTGCACTCTCATCGAGAATTCTGCGCAAGTTCTGCTTCAACTCGCTGTCATTTCTCGGGTTGAATATCTTGTTCAGCATTGAAGGATTAACCTGAAATTTCTGCCCGAAGGGTGCTATGCTACCAGCAACCTTCTCTACTGCGGGACCGCCAACAATCGGGGCCTCGCCGTCAGAACGGGATTTCATTCGTGCTATGGCCACGGTGTTATCGAAGATGTGATAAACCCAGTCGTAGTCAAACACTTCGTTGGCCGGGAGGAATCGCTCCCCAATCCAATTGACGGGTTCATCAATCTCTTCGATGTATCCGTAGTAGTCAATACCAAACGCATCTTCTATCATTTCAATCAGCTTATTTTTATCCATTGTTCAGTCCTCCTTTCAAAAGGTCATTACTCAAACGCTATCATTGGAAGGTCATCTTCGGCCTTATCGTAGAAATTCTTCAGCCTATCCTTATAGACTGCACCATGCAGAATACCGCCTACAAGCTGATCTTCATGGCTCAGGTCAATATGCTGCAAGCACACGAATACTCCCTTCTCTGTACCATCCTTCTTCACAACATATTCCACATCACCGTAATCCTCGGAACCTGTGTCTTCGTTCAAGGTTTCAACGGTGATTATGTTGTCGTCGTAATCTATCTCCGTGATGGTGAGGTCATTGTCGTCCCGGTCCTGTGATTCAAAGTCCTCATCCAGAATATCCAGTTCGTCACCCACCTGGAAATTCCAGAGGTCTTCTGTATTCTCAACCTCTATCTCATCTGTCCCGTGGGTAATGGTATCAACCTCGCCCCATGTTACAGGGCCGTAGTGTTCTTCTCCTTCTTCCTTACCCATGATGGTTCCGGGAGGCAGTTCATCCCCTTCAACCAGGTCCTTACTGATCACACGCAGCCCGTCAAGGTAACGCGCATGCCTGGACTTCAATATCGCGTCAAACCATACTTTGTCGGTAGTTCTCCGTTCGAGACCCATTTTCTATTCCTCCTTTTCGCTCTTATATCCCATATCTTTAAGCAGTTCTCGGGTACGTTGTTTCTTGTCCTCTTCGCTTAGGTCGTCGCCACCTGTGGGGTTCGTTGCTCCGGGAGACTTGGGGGTGGGTTTTTCGTCCTGCTCCACCTCTCCGAAGTGTATTGGCATTTCTTCTTTCATGCTTTCCATCAGGGTGGCAGCTGTTTTAATATTGCCCTCTTCATCCTTCTGCGGATTGCCATCCTCATCTACCAATACCACGTTCCCCTGGTCGTCGAACCCTAGCTGTTCTTTGATACCTTTCTTCTCGGCCTGGAACAGGATGTAATCCTCATCCCTTGCCCCGGCCTTTGCTGCTGCCAGCCGGATTTCGTACTCTTTGGTAGTCTCGTTCCTCTGCTTTTCGAGGCTCTCAATCTGCCCTTTGAACTGCCCCTTCACTTCGTCGATCTGGTCGGGGTCCACCAGGTTCTCCATCTTCCCCCGTAGTTCTTTAAGCTCTGATTCGTAAGTGCTGCGCTCTCTGGCTAACCGTTTCTGGACTATGGAATTAACCTCTTCTTGAGTGAGAAGATCGTCGTCCGGCTTTGCCTCGGCCAGAGCCTCATTCCAGGTATTACTGATCTTGCTTTTGAGTTCATCCGTAATATCTACCTCAGCATTCTTTAATACTCCCAGCAATTTGTCTAAAGACATTTATAAATCCGCTCCTTTTCCGTTTTTACGCCCCGTCGGGCTGTCTTGGATCAAGTCCTATTAAATCATTTTGAGCCTGGATCCAACTCTTAAAACAAATAGCTCTGTCGTCTATATAAGCATCTGCTATCGGTTTATCAGATGTACCCTCTGGCTGGTCGGGGTTATGGTTGATATAATCATAAGGGATACCATGATAATTTAACTTATCTGCAACCTTCTTTGTATTGCCTCGCGTAGTAAAAATAATAATTCGCCAACCACTGCTTTTTATGTTTGTAAGTGCCTCATGTGCCCCGATAATAACTTTGCCAAAATGATCTTCTCCTTTCCATCCGTCATATTCAAAAATAACACCATCTAAATCAACACAAACCGTTGGAACATGAATATTTATCCTCTCCTTTTTAATGCTGTCGTCAATGGCCCGTTTATTGCCCGTCGGCCACCGTGTTTTACGCCCCGTCGGGCTACGCTCATTCTGCTGTTCCTATCAGTTCATTCAAACGATCCTCACTCATGCTATAGTTCTCCCAATACCCTCTGGCTAATATAGATTG
>PUOW01000124.1 GCA_003552185.1 Spirochaetaceae bacterium | reverse complement strand
TGAACGAAACGTTTGTGCGACTTCTCGTTGAACTCGGGAGCAAACCGGTGATTGCAACCGATGAGTACGCGGTCACCGAGGGGTGGGGGCCGGTGCTCTCGGTTTTCGGCTCTACGGTAGAGTCGGGTCGTACGCTCGCCGGCATGATCTACCGTTACCTCAGCGGTAGCTCGCTTCGCAGCATCGAGCCGCGAGAACCTATTCCACGGATCACCGTCAATCGAAATATGGCCGAGCGGTTCGAGCTGGAGCTCCCCGAGGAATGGACAAATTTCTAACTTGGCGGAACGAGATAGCGCGATGAGCATGACCACGCCGCACCGAACCCGCCGGCGCGTACCCCGCTCCCGGTTGCAAATCCGGATCGTATTTGCGGTGATCGCGGTTCTGATCGTTACAATGACCTCGGTCGCAACGCTAAACTACCGGCTGACACGGAGGGCCATTCTCGCGGATCTACAGCGTCGCAGCGAGCAGGTGGCGGGGAGACTAGAGCACGCCCTCGCGATACCACTGTGGAGCTATAACAAAGACACCGCTTCCGGCTTCATACGAGCCGAGATGGACGACCCCGACATCATCGCGATCGTCATTCGCGAACACAACGGGGAACTCGGGGCGCAAACACCCGGCGAGGCAAACGCCGCACCGTTCTGGCTCGCCTACGGCCGCGCAGCACAACACGACCGCGCGCAGCGCCTGCCGCACGCCGCCGCACTTGAGGCCTATACCGAAGGCGCCTACGGCAGCGTCGCCGGCGAGATCCACCACCAAGATCTGCAGATCGGAACCACGCGCGTGTACTACAGCGACGCGGCCGCCCGCGCCGAGATCAGAGCCCAGCTTCACTCCACCGCTGCGCTTACCGCGGTGTTGGGGGTGGCGCTCGCGACGGCGCTCGCGCTGCTTCTCAACCGCATGGTGGTTCACCCGCTTCAGAATCTGCTCAGCGGCATCAATAGCGTTGCATCCGGAGATTACCGATCGATCGCGGAACGCCACCGCACCGACGAGATCGGCGAGCTTACGCGAGGTTTTGAGCGTATGGTAAGCACCGTAGCCGGGCGCGAACAAGAGCTACTGAACGCCGTCGACGACAAAGCCGCGATGCTGCGCGAAATCCATCACCGCGTGAAGAACAACTTCCAGATACTCTCGAGTCTTCTGGGACTGCAGAACGAAACCCTCAGCGAGGAGGCGCGCTCGGCGCTACACGATAGTCGAAACCGCATCCGCTCGATGGCGATGGTACACGAGAAACTATACGAAACCTCGAGCTTGGCGCGCATTAGGTTTGATCAGTACCTGCGAGAGCTCGTAGAGATGCTCAGGGTTAACTACGGCGTTTCGGGCGACACGGTGCGGATCGAGGCTCAGCCGGTCGCGCTTGATCTCGATACCGCGGTGCCGCTCGGTCTGCTGCTCAACGAGGCGGTCTCGAACGCGTTCAAGCACGCCTACCGCGCGACGCAATCGCCGGAGGTCTCGATCGGCTTGCGTCGAGAAGACGGGCCGCACGGTGCAAAGGGCATTCTCACGATAGCCGACAACGGCCCGGGCTTCCCGGCCGGGCTCGACCCCGCGACAACCGAGAGTCTGGGCCTCCGCTTGATCTCGGCGCTCACCGAGCAGATAGACGGAGTGCTCGACATCTCATCGAAGCAGGGAGCGCAGCTTCTCATACAGTTTCCGGTACGCCGGCTGCGCACCGATCCGCCCGAGTGACGCCCAAGTGAGGCCCGAATAAGAACAGCGAACGACGAGAACCGTTACCGATACTTTTCTCGTGAGCAAACCTTCGTCGCGGCACTCACAAGACTCGTGTCAACACGTTCCGCTTGCCCCCGCGCGCCGGACTTCGATAGATTGAAGGAAGATGAATGCAATCATTGAAGTTCGAGAACTACGCAAACGCTACAAAGACGTAACCGCGGTAGACGGGGTGAGCTTCGGCGTCCCGGAAGGAATATGCTTCGGTCTGCTCGGGCCGAACGGTGCGGGCAAGACCACCACGATCGAGATAATGGAAGGGCTGATAGAGCCGACCGCAGGAGAGGTGTTGTTCCGCAATCGCCCGATCGACCGCCGCTTCAAGGAAAAAGTCGGTATTCAGTTTCAACATACCGCACTCCCTGAGTTCATTACGGTGCAGGAAACCCTCAAGCTGTTCTCGGCGTTCTACCCTCACCCCCGCCCGCTCAAAGAGCTTGTCGATATCTGTGCGCTCGAAGAGATCATCGACCGCGACAACCGCAAGCTTTCCGGAGGCCAGCGTCAACGCCTGCTGCTCGCGCTCGCGATTATCCCGCAGCCCGAGCTGGTGTTTCTCGATGAACCCACCACCGGCCTCGACCCGCAAGCCCGGCGCAATTTCTGGTCGCTTATTGAACGGGTGCGAAGCGAGGGGACCACCGTTCTGCTGACGACGCATTACATGGACGAGGCGCAGCTTCTCTGCGACCAGGTGGCGATCATGGATCAAGGACGCATCCTCGAGATCGACAGCCCGCCGAGTTTGCTCGAGCGTCACTTCGAAGGTGTGGTGGTGCGGCTTCCGAACGCGGGCGGAGCTGCGGGACACGACCACTCGGGCCTTCCGGCCGATGTGAAACGCAACAACGGCGCGATCGAGCTCACTACCACGCAACTCGACGACACCTTTCGGCGCCTCCTCGAGCTCGGCTTTAATCTCGACGGTTTCACGATTCATAAGCCCAACCTCGAGGATCTGTTTATCAAGCTCACCGGAAGCTCACTTCGTGCGTGAGTCTGCCGGCCGCACTAGAGGACCGCATCTATGAGAAAGTTCAACGCCTTGTTTTACGCCCGCACTATGGAGTTTTTGCGCGACCGCGGGGCGCTGTTCTGGAACATCCTGTTTCCGGTCGTGCTGGTGGTCGGGTTCGCGTTCGTGTTCTCGAACGGTGAGGACTCGGTGTTCACGGTCGGCTTGCTGGGCGAGGGAGAAGCACCCGAGAGTTTGCGAGATCTGGCGGGTATTGAGTTCGTTCGATACGACAATGCCGAAGAACTGCAACTCGAGGCGGTCACCACGAGACTACGTCAGCATCAGCTTGATATGGTGATCGACCTCGATCGTGCCGAGTACTACCTCAACTCCGAGGCGCCGGGGGCCGAGATGCTTCGGCGCCTGATCGAGAACAAGCAGCCGGCATCCGGCTCGGAACCGGCTTCGACCGGGGCACACGGCTTTCAGGAGCGCCGCGTTGCGGGCGCGCCGATTCGATACGTCGACTGGGTTGTACCGGGCGTCATCGGGATGAACATGATGTTCAGTTGCCTGTTCGGCGTGGGGTACGTCATGGTGCGGTACCGCAAAAACAACGTCTTGAAACGACTGAAGGCAACTCCTGTTTCGGCTTTTGTGTTCGTCAGCGCGCAAGGAGCGAGCCGGCTCGTGATCGTCTTGGTAACCTCGATCTTTGTGTTCGCGGGTACCAACGCGGTGTTTCGTTTTACCATGAACGGTTCATACTTCACCTTGCTGCTCCTGACCGTGATCGCGATCGTCTGCATGATCGGGATCGGGTTACTACTGGCCGGTCGACTCAGAAACGAGGAGCTCGCCGACGGCCTGATTAACCTCGTGACCTTCCCGATGATCATCCTCTCGGGCGTGTTCTTCTCACTGGAAGGCACGCCTGAAGTACTTCAACGCGCGTCGCTCGCGCTACCGCTTACGCATTACGTGAGCGGTGCACGAGC
>PUOW01000295.1 GCA_003552185.1 Spirochaetaceae bacterium | reverse complement strand
TGTCGATCAGGTCTGCCCATTCCGGCCCGCGAGCGCGGAATGAGTCCACCATCGGTGCGGTGAGGCGAGCAAAGTCGGACAGATCGTTCACCTCGTTCACCGTCACACCTTCATCGATCATCTTCTGCAGTGACGCTTCCTGCGCCTCTAGATCGATCTGGTTCTGGTATGCGGCAGCTCTACGTGCACTCTCCATCACGATCTCCTGAAGGTCCGCGGGAAGCGACTCGAACCACTCGCGGTTGAAGAAGTAGTACACCGACGCGGCGACGTGGAAGGTCTTGCTCAGATACGGGGCCTGTTCCTGAAATCTCATAGAATGGATCATGTCCGGCGACGCTTCCATTCCGTCGATAACACCGGTCTGCAGGGAGGTATACACATCGGTCCAGTCCGTGGTGACACCGCTGGCCCCAAGTGCCTCGAACATCTCCACATACACCGGGTTGGGACCACGCATCTGGAGCCCCCGCAGATCCGCCGGTTCATATATGGGACGCCTCCGAACCAGCATATGGCGGAAGCCCATGTTCTGACCACCGACCGCAATAAAGTTGTGCGGTGCCAGCAACCGGGAAATCTCGTCTTCCAGACCGTTCAGCACGCGTACGAAGTGTTCTTCGTCGCGAAGGATGTAGGGAATGTTCAGTGCCTGCAGCTGCGGTACATAGGCGGCCATAGCGGAGGGAGGCGAAGCAACCACCATCTCCAGGGATCCCGTCTGCGCCATTTCGACCTGTTCCCGTTGGGTGCCGAGCTCACTGCCGAAGTTGGCAGTTGCCGCTACCCGTCCACCCGACGCTTCATTTACGTCATCCACGAAGAACTGTAGCGCGCGACCGACCGTACCGGTAGCGGCCAGATTCGTAGACGTCCTGAGGCGGTAAACCGGCTCGTCCGCTTCCCGGGCGCCGGAAGCGAAAAGCGTGCCTGCCGCAATCAGGATTACCAGAGTACATACCAGTGCTTTCTTCATACTTTCCTCCGTATTTCTGGTTAACTGGTACACCAGCCAAAGAAGACTATGAGTCGGAAATGCTCAGCCGTAAATAGATTAAACTTTTCAAAACATGGACAATTCTGTCATTCGCTCAGGCTAGCATCTGCCGCTTGAAGTCACGGGGAGACTTGCCTTCGAGCTTCTTGAAAACACGGGAAAAGTAAAACTCGTCGGCGAAACCTATATTCCAGGCGATCTCTTTCACCCTCATATCCGTGTGCAGGAGTAGCTCCTTGGCCCGGTTAATTCGGACCTGGTTGATGAAGTCGACCGGTGTCCGTCCGAGGTTGTTCTTGAAAAGCTTGATCAGGTTACTTTCGCTCAGGTTCACGCACCCGCATAAGTCCTCGATCCGTATCCTCTCCGCATAGTGCCGGTAGATGAACTCCAGCGCGCAGTCCAGACGCTTGATATTGGTCTTCCGGTCCGCCGGGAAGAAGTGTTCCCGGCACAATTCCTGCACGAGACGTTGACACAGAATCGAGAGTTCCATTGCATACCCCACTTCCTTCTCGTGATACGTGCGGTTCAGGTTCACGTAAAGCTCCTCGATTCCCTCGTAATTGGAAAGCATCATCGTGCTCGGGAAGGGAAGCAGCCCGGGTTCGACCAAGATCGACCAGCTCTGACCGGAGGGCTTCTCGTTCTTCAGGTAATAGTTGATATCATGGTGATACGCCCAGCTTTCGGGAGAATGCGTGGCAAGGATCCAGGAAAAATGGACGGAATAAAACGCCATCGTGGTACCTTCCGCCGCTTGCATGGAGTGCCACTCGTCGTAGTGCAGATACAGGAGAGACCCCTTCTTGAGGGAATGAACCTGCTCACCGATCCGGAGAACTCCCTCACCATCGGCGATCAGAACGAGCTCGTGATCCTCTATCGTTCGCTCCTTGACCTTCCACCGCGTAAACCGGGGTCGATAAATCACGAAACTAACATAGGGGACAAAGCAGGTCTCATCAAAAAGAAAGGGTAGCGTATCCATGATCTTCCGGGCTCATTATACACGTAGATCGGAGAATTTTTCATCGCTGCGGACTCCGCGAACTCAGTACACGCCGGAGCCCCAGGACAGTCCTTACCTTCCCAAGCATTGATCCGGGTGAGTATCAGCCAACAGAAACTCCCGAAAGCACGGCGCAGAGAAGACTGGGTTGCAAGCACGTACTGTTGACATCTTGAGCTTGGCTACCGCAACCGTTATCAAAACTGATACAGTAAGCAGGGGACGCCAGCGATCACGTAGATCGCGGAGCGACGTCCCCCACGCGCTCCGTCCCCGGTTACGCAGCTGCGTCCGGGAAAGGGACCGTTAGGGAGTGCGGTGCACGTTGACGAGCGTGGTCACCGGTGTATCGACTGCTTCGAGCATCGCGGTGACGTTGAGAGTAGTGAGGGTGTAGTATAGACTCACTGTGCTCGAGAAGTTACCTTCTTCGTCCACTTCCACCTGGTCTCCGGCGATCAGTATTTGCGCTTCCGGATCCGATACTCTACCAGCAATCACGATCGAGTTCTCGGCGGTCACGATTGCTTCTTCAGGGTCGACCTCAACGCCTTCAGGCGACATGAGTACCAGGTTAAGATTGCGAGTCACGTTGATTGTGCGGGTAAGCGGACGATCCCTCCCTTCGATCGAGGCCGCGACAACAATGCGGTTACTCCCATATGCGAGCTCGACATCATGGGTGAACGACCCATCGCCATCCACCGCGACCTCAACGTCGTTGACTGTGACGCTGCCGGCCGGATCCGAGACGATACCGCTTATCATCTGTGTCGGAGTATCGACTGTTACGGTACGTCCCGATGGTGAGGTAATCTCGAGTCTCAGAGGTGTAGCGCCTCCGCCGCCGCAGGCGGTAAACGCTATTGCTGTGAGCGCAAGTAACCCGATACCAAATACTAACGTAAGCTTTTTCATGGAAGCCTCCTACCTTTATACGGTCGCGTGCGACCACCGTCCGGCAGCTGATATGCACGCTGACCAAATGTTTTAACTGAGAACTACACTCGAAATCTTAACTTCCCATTAAGATTCGTTCGGACAACTGCAAACGATGTCAGAATCATCCTCAATTGGGCTACTAAACGCGGACTATTCGCCGACTCTGCTGATCCGCCATTAGCCGGTCTCGGTTACCAACTGCTGTCAGCCGGCAACGCAGAAGCTGATATAGAAACCCGAAGTGTACTGCTTCTCCCCTCAACACCGAGCGACGTTTTCATCGCCTCTTCAAGGAAAGGCATACTTGTCGAATAGAAGGAAAGTCGCTAATCTGAACCTCTCTGCCACCGAGCGTGCGCGCTTACAGGCACACATAATGCACAAGATATATATTGGTGAAGTGAGGCTACCATGCGTTTGGAAGAGAACACAGTTCTGATCACCGGTGGTTCGATGGGAATCGGGTATTCCCTTGCAAAGGCGTTTCTGGAAAAGGGCAATACGATTATCATCTGCGGCCGGAGGGAAGACAGACTTCGGGCCGTACAGGAGAAACATCCTGAGATTCATATCAAAGTCTGCGACGTCGCCAACGACGAGGATCGAAGGAGCCTAGTATCCTGGGCTACGGATAAGTTCCCGGATCTGAATGTTCTGATCAACAACGCGGGCATACAGCACAACATCAACTTCAACCATGGAGCCGAGGACCTGATCAACGGTCCAAATGAGATCGAAACAAATGTCGTTGCTCCGGTCTATCTCACGGCGTACCT
>PUOW01000370.1 GCA_003552185.1 Spirochaetaceae bacterium | reverse complement strand
CGAAGATTACGACGAAGAACTGCAGGAAGAAGCCGTGGTAGTTTCCGGTAAGCACCGAGGTGGAGCCGATCTCGAACTCAAAGCTCCGGAACACCGCGACGAAGAACGCGCCGGTGATCCCCCCGGTGAAGCCGACGTTATAAATGTTGTACCCGTCGTGAAAGCGCAGCATGTGCGATGCAAGCGGAGGAAGTACGAAGCCGGCGAGCAAGCCGAACACAATCGCCATCGTGATCGCAACGTTGGGAGCTAGCCCGGTGGAGACGGTAAGAAAGCTCACGAGCGGGCCGAGGGTAGTTCCGAACAACGCGATCAACAGCACATTGCGGTACGGCACGCCCTGGTGAGCGCTGTATAGCCAGGCGCCGACAAAGATCGGGATCACGTTATAGATGTTCTTCCCGAAAAACGCGAACCCAACCACGGTGTAGACCGCGGCGATGAACGGCCCGTTGATCTGCGCCTTGCAGCCGTAGATCAGCACAACCGAGGCAATCCCGAGGACGCCGGCGTTGACGAGCGTGGCGCCGATTCCGCCGACCGCAAGGTAGTCGGTAAGCAACACGCTCGGTGCGGCGACGATCGCGAGCAACCCTTCGCCTATCGCAGGCAACGGCTCGAGCATCAAGCCCGAGACCAACAACACCACCGGAAACGCAATCACGAACACAAACGGCAATTTTTCATTCACAGGCAACTCACTCAAGACTGAAGTTCAAAAGACCGGGAACACGGCAGATAGGGCAGGCGCTGCGACCACCGCGACCACCGCGGCCACCGTGACCACCGTGACCTCTGCGAGCGGCGCGACCGGCCCGACCGGCGGAGTGTTCGGCTCCCCGGGGAGCATCGGTGCGTCGGTGCGCCGGGTGCGATATCGCCCGGCGCCGGAACACCGGCTGCAGCCTACCGCAGACAACAGATCACCGGAATTGTTGCGGAGTGTACCGTAGGTTCTTGAATAGCGCAAGGAAAAAAAGGTGGCGCGGGGCGGCGCGTGCGTGGAGTGCGCCGTGCGGATGAGGTTCACGAGTGTTCGGCGCGGGGCGGGGCGCAGCGCGCGGTGGGAGCCTGCTGAGCTACGCCGGCTCCCAGCGAACGTACCACCCGCGGTCGGGCTCGGCGTCTTCACTCAACGAGGTGTGAAGCGGCGACTCCTCCCCGTTGTGCACCGACGAAACCGCAAACTCGTACTCACCGGGCCCGGCATCGAGTACATCTTGATCGATATCGAAGCTTACGCTCCCGCCTTGATCCGGCCCGGCGCCTACCGTGCTGAGCTGGTGCCAATCGGACCCGCCGTGTGGTCGGTAGTACAGGCGGTATTCATCTACCGCCGAATCCGAGGGATCCCACGCTACCGTGAAACGCTCACTGGACACCGGTATCATCAACGGCTCGAGCCCCGAGCGGCCGGAGTTCGAACCGGATGTGTCGTCGGAAGCAAGCTCCGCAAGAAACGGCAGCGTGCACCCGCTCAGCGCCATGAGCGCGGCAAAAAGGAGAAACGCGAGCAGATGCCTAAGATGTTTTCGGGTACTTTTTGAAAGGACACGACTTTTTGGGATGAAGCTGCCCGTACATGCAGTCATCGGTGTCCTCCAAGATATGTTCGCGGCGCGGAGCCTGAATCGACCGACGCGCCGCTATGCACCCCCTTAGAAGCAAGAGACGTGCCGGCATATCAGCTACTGCAGGCCTTAGAGTGTAACTATTTGTGGGGAATGGCGTTATGGCATGACGTGCCGTCGGCGGAGCGCCGGAGTCGGGCGGGCGCAGGCGCTGTTGTATACTTTTTGCGAACACGGCGTGGGTAGTTTAGTACAATACTGTAATTGCAAGCCGCGCGCTCACCGAGCGGCGTAGTTTGCCGCGATCCAGTCTTTGTACGCGCCGCTTCGTACGCGCTCAACCCAGAGGGTGTTCTTGAGATACCACCCGATCGTGGCGTCGAGGCCGGTGGAGAACTCATGCTCCCGGCTCCAGCCGAGCTCGGAGGTGATCTTGGAGCAGTCGACCGCGTAGCGGTGATCGTGTCCGGGGCGGTCTTTGACGAAGCGAATCAGCTTGTGGTACGGCTCGGCGGGTTCGCCGAGCGTCGCCGCCACCTTGTCGCAGATGGCGCGAACCAGAGTGAGATTCTCCCACTCGTTCTCGCCCCCAACGAGGTAGGTCTCGCCGTTTCGCCCGCGACGCATAATCGTCCAGATTGCCGCGGCATGGTCTTCAACGTACAGCCAGTCGCGCACGTTGCGCCCGTCGCCATACACCGGGAGCTCCTTCCCCTCGAGCGCATTGAGTATCATCAACGGCACCATCTTCTCGGGGAACTGATACGGGCCGTAGTTATTCGAACAGTTCGAGATCGTAAACGGTAGACCGAAGGTGTGGCCATAGGCGCGCACGAGATGGTCGGAGCTTGCTTTGGAGGCGGAGTAGGGGCTCTTGGGGTCGTAGGGGGTGTGCTCGCTGAACGCACCCTCGTCGCCGAGCGAGCCGAATACTTCGTCGGTGCTCACGTGGTGGAACAACACGTCGTCGCGACCGGGCCAGGCGCTGCGTGCCGCCTCGAGGAGATTAAAGGTCCCGCCTATGTTGGTTTCTACAAAGGCTCGCGGACCGAGTATTGAGCGGTCGACATGCGACTCGGCGGCGAAATGCACCACGGTGTCGATCTCGTAGCGCTCAAACAGCTCGGACACCGCGGCAAAATCGCGGATGTCGGCGTGCTCAAACGCGTAGCGCGCGTTCTCGCCCTCCGCGTTCAACCCGGGGTCGCTCGCAGCCACGCCGGCCGCCGCGGCCGGCGCGCCGCCGCCGGCACCGGTGCCGTAGCGCGCGCTGATCTCGGTGAGGTTGTCGAGGTTGCCGGCGTAGGTGAGGCAGTCGAGGTTGATGATGCGCCCACGAAATCCAGGCTGCGCCAGAAGATAGTGGATGAAGTTCGAACCGATGAAGCCGGCGCCGCCGGTGACCAAAACGTTTGTAAGTGTTCGCATCGTGATCTGCCTCCGTTATTCGCGTGGCGCCGCTCGCCGACAGGGTCGCAGCTCAGCGGCGTGCAGCATAAGACCCGCTCGTTCGATGCCGACCGTTGGCGTGCCGACCGTTGGTGTACTGTCCGTTGGCGTGCCCTTCGCCCGACCCGTTCGTCGGGGCGCCGCCCGGCTGCATCGAGCTCAAGCGCTCCATGCAGTCGCGGAGCGCCTGCTGCCACGGCCGCAGATACACCGGGTAGCGCTCGGCGATGCGCGAGCACAGGAGCACCGAGTACTTCGGCCTCGCCGCGGCGGTTGGGAATCGGTCGCTCGAGACCGGCAGGATCGACTTGCGTGCCGTTGTGAGGCCGAGATCCAGTGCGCACGATTGAATCTCGTCGGCGAACTCGTGCCAAGAAGCGACGCCGGTGTTCACGAAGTGAAACGTGCCGTAACCTGGGTGCGCCGACTCGACTACCGTGACGATTGCTCGCGCGAGGTCGCGCGCGTAGGTGGGCGAGCCGTACTGATCCGATACAATCGTGAGCTCGCCGTTGTCGCGGAGCATGCGCAGAATAGTACGCAGAAAGTTGCGCCCGTGTTCGGCGTAGAGCCAAGCGGTGCGGATGATAACATGCTCGGTGAGCTCGCTTCGCAGCACTTGCTCGCCCGCGAGCTTACTCGCTCCGTACACGTTCTGCGGCGCGGTGGCCGCGCGCTCGCTATAGCCCTTGCGGTTGGCGCCGTCGAAGACATAGTCGGTTG
>PUOW01000036.1 GCA_003552185.1 Spirochaetaceae bacterium | reverse complement strand
GGAAAATGCAGGAATCAAACGTTATCACCGGTGAAATGGCAATTATAACCGGGGCCGCTACAGAAGCAATAAGGGACATGGTCTATGAAATGACTGCCTTTGACCCCACTTTCAGCTATATGGACGCGCTGCAAGGTGGCCGGGAGTTAATCCGCGAAGGCATTACTGATATAAGGGAATTAGAGGAATTACTGCCCATATTTGACACTTATGCAACAGCCACCGGCAAAGATATAGTTGCAGTAATTGATATGTTCGGGCGCACGATGTCGGCCTTTGGCCAGGACATCAGGGACGCTGACCAGCATTTTGATACATTTACCTATTTGCAAACACAAACCAAGGTTGAAGTCAGGGAATTAACTCAGCTAATGAGGCGGGAAGTTGACGCTATCCGCGACCTGGGCCTTGAATTTGACGACGTTGCCGTTGCAATGGCCGCCGTTTATTCAGAGGGACACCGAGGCCCGCGCGGGGTTATGCGTATGCAGTCGGCACTACAGGAGGCCAGCGAATCCGGGACCGACTTCTGGGAGGCCCTGGGAGTGGCAAACGAAACTCTGGTCGAACACCAGAAAGGCTTACGAGGGGCCGCCGGTTTAACCAAGGAAATGGAAGAAAATGTCGTTGATAATATGACAACTTTGCAGCATTGGCAGTCCTGGCTTGAATCTACAAATTACAAAATGGGCGACTTAATAGGGACCATTGACTTTTTATCACCTGTTTTAACAACTGCCGGCGGGGCCATGATGTCGTGGAAATATATGATATGGCCCGCTTTAACATCAATTCACGGGGCAATTAAAGGGATAGGAATATCAGCCCTGGCCGCAAAAGGAGCCATAGGACTGTTCTTAGGTTCCTGGGCCTTTGCAGCATATACGATTATTACCGATTGGGAAAACTTTAACCAGAAAATTGACCGCCTTGAGTTTGAATTTGGCATTACCGGCGAATCCGAGGCCATGGACAACCTAAGAGAGATGCGGGACGACATCGTGGGCCTTTGGAACTCTATAACGGACTACCTGGAAAGCCTTGATTTAGTGGGGACCGGCCGGGACATAATCCAGGGCTTATATAACGGCATAATGGACAAACGCGACCAGGTTGTTGAGGGAATCCGGGGCATAGCAAATTCAATTATTGGCGGGTTTAAAGATGTATTAGGGATTGCTTCACCTTCAACAGTAACAATGGGAATCGCTGAGGATATGGGGGCCGGTTTGGAAATAGGTTATGAAACCTTTCCCGAGCCGCCAAGGTTAGAAGTCGAATATGGACCTGCCCCCGGGCCGGTTACCGGGGATTATGAGCCGGTAAAAGAGCCTGCTTATACGCCGGAAAAAACCTTTAAGCCCGCCATGGCTTATGCCGGGGGAGACTTTAACTTTAGCCCCACAATTAATATTTCGGGCATAGCAGAAGGGGCCGAAGATATTGCAACAAAGGTCGAACAGCGCCTTAAAACGGTATTTAACACATACGCTGAAAAATACTTTTCAGCACAGCGACGCCGCAGGCCACGCAAGCGAGACGAGGAGTTGAACTAAATGGGTGTGATTCGAGCGGGAACAAATATCTGGGTTGATGCCGCAAAAGAGGAAAGCGCGGAACATAATACCGATATAACCGAATACCCGATAGAGTGCGGGTCTAAAATCAACAGCCATGCACACCTGCTGCCGAGATATGTAACAGTCGAAGGCATTGTAATTGGCGCGAATAAACTGGCCCGGCTAAAAAATGCGCGGGACAGCCGGGCCATAGTGGCCTATATCGGCCGAATGTATTATGGCAGCTTAGTCATTAAGGAACTACTGGAAACCTACACCGGCGAAATTGCAAACGGCTGCCAGGTTCGTGTAGTTTTTCAACAAGTCAAAATTGTAGGCGGGGCCGGCGCCGCTACGGAAGCTGATAATCTGACCGTAACAAGCGACCCTGCCGGAGAATGGGGGCCATAATATGCGTTTAATTTATGCGGTGGCAACACAAAAAAAACCTTTAACCAATAAAGGACGGCAACAGGCTATATTAAAAACCAATACCGATTACAGCGCTATCCCTGCCCGGCAGTTACTCAAAAACGCACTTCACAGGGGGCGATTAAGTGAAACTAATCCCGATACATAAAGAACATATACCCTATGAAGTGCAATACCGCTTAGGCAACAATACCTATAAACTTGTATTCCAATATAACTATTTTGGCGATTATTTCACTGTTGACTTATACCGCAACGCCGACCCGCTCATTTTAGGCGAAAAGCTGTTAATTGGAAAGCCATTATTCAGCACCTACACAGCAAACGACCGCCTGCCAAAAACCGTGATTGTGCCTGCCGATTTATCGATGACAGCAACCCGCACCGGGTGGGATGAAATGTCAGAAAGTGTTTATTTATATATGCCGGAGGACCTTTTCGATGAAGTGGATTAGGGAAACCACGGTAACAGCAGACAGCAAGGTGTTTAATTACCAGGGTTTTGAGATTGAATTCACTCTAAACTTTGACGACACCGAGGACCCGGACCAGGCAACAGTGAAAATCTACAACCTAACACCGGAAACAGAAAATGCCATAGAAATAGGCGGGGATTTTATCTTAGAAAGTGGCTACCGGGGGGACACCGGGACACTTATGGAGGGCCTTATAACAGACGTCCACGGCGAAGCAGACGGGACCGAGCGAATTTGTGAAATAGAGGCCACCGATAGCAGCGAAGAATGTTTGAACAAACAGGTAACAAAATCATTCGAGCCAGGCACTAAAGGAAGCGAAATTGCAGAATCCCTTATTAGCGAGGCCGGCCTGACCGCAAAGGAAGTGCGCCTTGAAGAAGATGTCGAATATAAGCGCGGTTACCTGGTGGACGGCAAAGTCAGGGAGGCCCTCAAGGACGTTGTTGTTAATGACTGCCGCAGCCGGTGTGTTATAAATAACGGCGAAGTTTCCGCAATCCCGTGGCAAGATGCTGTTGACGATACGGGAGTTGTTCTCACAAAAGACACCGGATTAATCGGAACTCCGACCCGTATATCTGGCGACCATACTGTCAGGACATACGAGGCGCAATGCTTACTTGACCACCGAATCAGGGCCGGCATGGTCCTGCAAATTGGTTCGGCCACAGCTAACGGCTCATTTTTGGTCAAAAAAGGAAGCCACCGTTCTAACCGCTCAGAACATTTAACCATTATTGAGGTTGACGAGTGGACCGGGAATAAGGCCGGTGGAGGGGATTATGTGGGTGGTGCACCGGATAGAGGCGAACCAGCAGGAGGCCCGCCGACACATAACACTGTTGCGCCTATATAGGAGGCAATAAATGAGCGAACTTAATAAGCTGATTGAGGAAATACTACACGACCAGCGCGAAAGAACTCACACGGCAATAATTTGCCGAATAGAAAAATATGACCATGTTGAAATGAAGGCCGACCTGCAACCCCTTGTTAAGGAATACTACGACACCACAGGCGAAGGCGATTTTGAGCATATACCCTTAGAACCGATTAAAAATGCCCCTGTTGCCTGCATAAGGGCAGGAGCCAGGCATTTAATCAGGCCGCCTTATAAGGAAGGCGACATAGTAATTGCTATTTGCTCAGAACGTTCGATTGACGAGGTTATGGCCAGCGGTGAACTATCCGAGCAAACCGGCCGCCGGCGCCACAGCCTACAAGACGCGGTTGTTATTGGCGGGATTACAGTAGAACCTGACCCGATGCCTGATGAACATTCTGAGGACCTGTT
>PUOW01000015.1 GCA_003552185.1 Spirochaetaceae bacterium | reverse complement strand
TCGGCTTCCTGCACGAAGCCCAGCCGCAGGCATTCCCGGCACAGGGGCTGCTGACGCAATATCTGGGCGCGAAGCCTGCGCCACCGCCTGCCGGTGTACAGCTTGTGCCTTTCGTCGCCGCTGTGGCTGCGTGCGGGGCCTTGCTTGGGTGGTTTCGCGGTCAGGGGTTGCAACATTTTCACGCGGCATTACCTCCACGCCTGGGCGTTTTCTGGGGGTGGTTCTGTTTGCGCTCGGGCTCAGCCCGGGGCACTTCGAACCGGCGCAGCCTGGGCTTGCGACCGGTCAATAGTTCGGTCACGTGGTCGCGTTCCTCGGTGGTCGCGTCCCGGGTAAATCGCAGCCACAGCCGGCCGTCTTGCTCGAACGCCTCGGCCACGCCGGGCAGCGGCCGCAACATCGCCGCGCATTCCAACCAGGGCAGCCAGTCGGACACCAGTTCGCGGGCGCTCACCGTCGCACCTCTCGCAGCCATGAATTGGCAGCAAACCGGCCGCCGTTCGCCTTGCGGAATTCCACCGGCTCAGCGGCGGCGGCTTCCTTCCAGCGGCGGGCGTATTCGCCCAGCAGGGCTTCCCGGTGCCGGCCGCGGGTCCGGCCCTCGATGAACCGCCGGTCTTCGCGCAGCAGCGCCAGCCCATCCAGCGGGCCCGGGGTCGGGGGGTCGGGCTCAGGGTTTTGGGTGTTTTGGGGGTTATGGGTGGGCGTGTTCGCCCCGGGTTCGGCTGTGCGCTCATCGGCCAGCCGTTCAGAAACAGCCACCGCAAAGGCGCGCAGGAAGTCCGGCTGGCAGTGTGGGGCGTCCCCTGTCAGCCAGTCCGCTTCGCCCTCGGCCCCGAATTCCCGGGCCAGTTCTTCCAGGCTCAGCGGCAGCCCTTCACAGGCAGCAGTCAGGGCCAGCCGCAGCCCGGCTTTGGTTCGGTCAGCTTGGGGTGAATTTGAATTCTCACCCTGATACCCAAAACCCCCAGAACCCCCAAAACCTACCTGTTCGGGCTCCGGTTCCCGGGCAGCCGGGGGGTTTTGGGTGTTTTGGGGGGATTGGGTAGGGGGCTCCACATTCGGAACCGCACCGCCCAGGGTTTCGCGCCAGCCCATCACCGCCACCCCGCTGCAATGTCCGGCCGCACGGTAACGAAGGGCGAAGGGCGGCCGCCCTGGGTGCCGGGCTCGGGCACGGTCACGGTCAGGTAGGCGCGTTCTTCCAGGGCGTCCAGGGCTTCGCGCACCATGGCCACCCGGGGGAAGGAACCCTGCAGGGCCTTGTAACATTCCCGCACCGTGAACTGTTCCCGGCGGCCGGCTTCCACCCATGCCCACACCTTCCGTGCTGCGGCTATGCTCGGGTCCGCGCCCATCAGGTCCATGGCGGCCAGGCTGTGCCGGGCGAATACCGCCGCAAGATCCAGCGCCGCGGTCATGGTCCCGGGCGATAGCTCCACCTCCCAGGGCTGCCCGTGGGCGTGTTCGATGCAGTGCAGAACCCCGGCCAGCCGGGCGGCCTGTCCCGGCGCCTTCCCGGCCCAGTCGGTGGCGTGCTCGAAGTCGCCACCCGGGCGCATGGTCCCTTCCACGTGGCGGGCGAATTCCAGCCAGCCTTCCCGGGCTTCACGGCTCAGCCGGATAACCTGCCGGCGGGCGCGCCCTTCGCTATCGGCGGCCATTGGCCAGTTCAGCATGGCGCCCACCCCGGCCGAATAGGCGGCTTCGGTGGTCAGTCCCATGGGGCGTGCTTCCAGGGTGCGGAACCCCAGGGGCGAAGGGGGCAGCAGGAACAGGAACCGGCCCAGCAGCCCCCGGCCGCGGAAACCGGGTTTTGATGCCAGCCCCCGCAGCAAATCAGGCTGTGGGCTTAGCCCGATGCTCAGCAGCGGTTCCCGCAGGAACACGGGCGGGCGGCCGCCGCGGTCCACCCGCTCAGCGTCCCCGCTCCATGCTTTCAGCACCAGGTCTAGGTTGGGGATGCCGGAAGAATACCGGCCGGCCAGCAGGTCAAAGATTCCGCCCTCGGAACTCAGCCACGCCATGGCTTCGTCATTGTCGGCCAGCAGCACGCCCAGCCGTTCCGGGGTCGCGTCACTGGTCCACAGTTGCGGCGGCCGCGGTATCGTCGGCATGTCCGCTTCCAGTTCGGCGGCTTCCTTGGCGGCGGCATCGTCGCCCTTCGCGGCCTGGGAACGCAGCCGCTTAACCCGTTCCTGAATGGTTGCCACCTCGGAAGACAGCCGCTTGATTTCGGGTTCCAGTTCCCGGGCCTGTTCGGCTTCCCACGCCATCAGCGGGGTGGCGGCGCAACGCTGAACACGGCTTTTCCGGTTGCCCGGGGTCAGCCCGGCGGCCACCCACAGGTTCAGCGGTTCGAAGTAACCGGCGCGCACGCATAGCTTCACCGTTCGGGCGGCGGCCGTGGCCGCGGTGGCCAGCACCATTCCGCCGGCCAGCTCGGGCGGGGTCTCGGTATCGGCGGCCAGTTCCCGGGCGAACGTGCCGGCCCAGCCAGGCAGCAGGGAAACATCCAGCCGCGGCAGGGTCGGGGCGTCCAGCGGTATCAGGTCCGGCCACGGGTCGGGCTCAACGGGCTTCGGGTTCACAAAGGCGCTCATGCGGCCCCCCTTTTGGCCAGCAGGGCGGCCAGGTCGTTGAAGTCGGTTCCGGTGGCCCCGGGCGGGAACTCGGGGAACGCCACCATGGCGCCGGCAGCACGGGCGGCCCGGTTGGCGGCCTCGATGCCGGGCGGGTCGCAGTCCCCGCAGACCACCATGGGCAGCCCGGGCCAGCGGCGGCGGGCGCCCACAGCCACGGCCCGCAGGTTTCCCGCGTCGATGGCCGCCAGCACCAGGGCGCCGGGTTCATGCTCAGCCAGGGTGGCCCCGGTGGCCCAGCCTTCGCACAGCAGCACGCGGGCGGGTTCGGCGGGCTCATGCACGGGGATAAACCGGCCAGCCTTGCGTCCGCCCCGCAGCAGCCGCTTGGAACCGTCCGCCTCGATGAACTGCAGGCTCCACAGGGCGCGCTCGAAGTCCACCACGGGCAAGCACATCAGCCCCCGGTGTTCACGGGCGCCATGGGGCTCTACGTGCTTCCGGCGCAGGTAGCCGTGTCCCGGGTCGGCAGGCTTCGCGGCATTCCAAATGCCCATGGCCCGCCCGGCAGCCTGGGCGTGGGCTTCCCGCTGGGCACCGTCCCGGGCGGCCCGGGCGCGATCGCGTTCAGCCGCACGCTCGGCCATGCGGGCACGGGTGAACGGCTGGGCTTCCCCGGGCAGCAGTCCGGCGGCCCGCAGCCAGTCCATGCACGCGGCAGGGGTGGCGGCCCCGGTTTCCCGGGATACCAGGGCCAGCAGCCCGCCGCCGGTCCCGGCTTCGAAGTCGAACCACGTTCCCCGGCTCAGGTCCACGGCAAACGAACCATGCTGGCCCCAGCGCAGTTCCCGGGCGTTCGATAGTCGGGGGTTCGGCTCACCCAGCAAGGCCACCGCGGCCGGCTCCATCATTTCAGTAAAATCATGCATGGCGGCCCGGTTCCACCCGCACCACGGAACCTTTCAGTCCATACCGCGCAAAACGAACCGCGGCGCCTTCAGCGTTCCTTGCGGTTTCCATGGTGGATTCCACCACCAGCCCTTTGCGGCGCAGGCTAGCCACCGTCTGCGGTGCGCTCAGGGCCAGCCAGGGGCGCCCCCATGCCAACAGGTCCAGGCGGCTGCAGTCGTGCGTCCGCAGGCATTCCAGCATGGCCAACTGCCGCGGGCCCATGGCGATGCGTTGGT
>PUOW01000398.1 GCA_003552185.1 Spirochaetaceae bacterium | reverse complement strand
GTGGTGGTCGGCGCGGATCTCGACCTTATGGCGCAGTACGGTCCGAACCGGATCATACGGTTTACGCGCGTCTCGCTTGATGAGGCGCGGCGGATCGCCCGAACGAAACAACGCGATCTCGAGTTGCTGCGGCGAAGATTCCGCTCGTAACGTCGATGGTGGGTGTGTGAGTGTTTGTATTACCTAGTTAAACCTAGTTAAACTCGTTGCGAGATTCACGATTTCGCCTCATACTATTGGGCAAACCGTTAAAGACTAGGTAGCTCTATGGATGTACGAACCCGTGTTCGAGGTCTCACTATGCTCGCGTTGCTGGTTCTCATCGCGGGCGGTGTCGGCGCTTACTACTCGGTGAGCCGCGTAAATAGTCTGTGGCAGCTGCGCCTCGAAACGCAGCGCACCCTGACGCACGCATATAAACTCTTGGTTGATACCACTGAGCTGGTGCGCACCCACGAACAGCTACGCCCGGCTTACGAAGAATGGGCCGAAAGCGTAGAACTCACCGGCCGAGGGATCGCGCGCGTGCTTGGCCATCCGCTGGTTGAGGACCTTCCGGTATCGGAACGCCTCTCGGGCGTCGAGGGCGGCTGGAGGAGCGCGGAAGGGTTGTTCGATCTTGCCGATGCAGAGCTCTCGGGCATCTTGGCCGGGGAGCTAACCGGGATAATTACCACCACCGGGCTCGACAACATGGAGTTGCAGCTTGGCGATCGCGAGCACGATATGGAACAGGCCCTCTGGCGGGAGGAAATGCTCTATATTCGTAATCTCCAGCGGCGGCTGCGCAGCGCAACGGTGCACTCCGACTACTTCGTGACCGGGACTCTGCAGACGCTCGCCGATGAAACCGCGGCGGCCACAGCGCACGAGGTTCGGCGAACGATCGTGATTACCGCGATCGCGGTAGGAACGCTCCTCGCCGCGGCCGTCGGCGCGTTGGTCGCCGGAACGCGGTTTCTCGAGCTTGCGAACCGTAACCTCGAGCGGAACGTGCGCGAGCGTACGCGTGCAATTCAGAGTCTGTTGGATTTTTCCGGACAGGGGTTTCTCTCGTTCGGGCCCGACCTCATCATCGGTCCGGAGCACTCTCGCGAATGTGAACAGATATTCGGTGTGCCGATTGTGGGTGAGTGGTTTCCGGCGCTTCTCTATGACGAGGAACGCCGGCGTTCGGAGTTTAGCGACGCTCTCGCTCTGGTGTTCGACGGAACCTGTCGCCCCGAGGTTGCGTTCGAGTTGCTCGACGACACCGTAGAGGTAAATCACAAAGTTATAGAGCTCGAGTTTCGCCTCATAGACGCCGAGCGTATGATGTGCTCTCTGCGCGACGTGACCGAGGAGCGGCGCTTGTCGGCGAAGGTGGAAGAGGCCAACGCCCTGCGCGAGACGCTGCTCGGCATTGTGGTGAACCGCGCGCAGTTCGCACGGTTGCGGCACGAGGCGAAACAGGTGCTCGACTCGATGCAGAGGCATGTGACCGACGGCTTTTTCGAGGCCTCGCGGTCAGACCGCGACGTGCTCGTGCGCGAGGTGCACACCTTCAAGGCAAACGCCGGGGTACTCAAACTGAGCCGAGTGGTTGAGGCCGCGCATCACCTCGAGCAGACGATGAGCGACCTCGGTATACTCACCGACGGCAACGCGGTCGCCGAGGCGCTCAAGCGACTCGAAGCAACCTACCGCTCCGAGCTGCGAACGATTGAGGAGCATCTTGGAAGCGAGTGGGTCTTAGAAGACGAAACGGTGGTGATCCCGAGGACGAAACTCGAGCGCATCGAGCGGCAGTTGCGCCACGGCGGTAACGGCAACGGCACGAGCGCCGCTGCCGAGGAGCTTCGTGAGCTCCAGATGGTGCCGTTCGGCGAGCTCGAGCCGCGTTTTGCGGGGCTCATCGAGGATCTTGCCGGCAAACGCGGCAAACGGGTTGCGCCGTTGCGGTTTGAAGATGGCGATGTGAAACTCGAGATGCATCAGCTCGAAACCGTGTCGCACGCGATTACGCACCTCATCCGCAACATGGTGGACCACGGCATAGAGCGGCCGCGCGAGCGCGAAGCGGCCGGGAAGCCTCCGGAAGGCGAGATCAAGATCACGGCCGGTGAGCGTAACGGCAGCATACGCATTGCGGTGGAGGACGACGGGCGCGGATTCGACCTCGAGGCGGTGCGCCGCACCGCGATCGACCGCGGCCTGCTCTCGAAGGATGCCGAGGTGCAGGAAGAGCAGCTTCTGCGCATCGTGTTCAAGTCCGGCTTCACCACTGCCGCCGCAGTTACCGCCACTTCGGGGCGCGGGGTCGGTATGACGGCCGTTCGGGACGCGGTGAAGCAGCTCAAGGGGCGGATCTCGGTCATGACCGGCGAGGGGCAGGGAACGCGGTTTGTGTTGCGTCTGCCTCGCGGTGTACCGCCGCAGATTTCACAACAGAAGGAAGGAGTCACGGCTCATCATGAAAGCTGAGTATGCCAATGTGTTTATTCGGAGCGCGGTTCATGTATTTCAGAAGGAGCTCGGGATTCGACTCACGCGCGAAAGCGTGAATAGAAAGAACTCACCGATCCCGAGCCTGCCGGTCTCGATCGTGCTGGGGATTACCGGCTCGGTGCGTGGCCAGGTGGTGTATTCCATGGACCGCAGCTTCGGCGAGGATATCGCGCACGTTATGGTCCCGAACAAGCTGCCGAGCGAGCTCAAGAAACTCGTCAATAGCGCGGTTGGGGAGATAGCGAACATGGTCACCGGCCAGGCAAGCATAGAGCTGGCGGGGCAGGATCGCGTGATCCATCTTACGCCACCGGCGGTGTTCACCGGGACCGATCTCGCCGTCGATTTTCTCGAGGTGCCGACGATCTGCCTGCGCTTGCTGTCCGAGATGGGCGTCCTCGAGATCAACATCGGTCTCGAAGAACTAGGAGGGAACGGATGAAGACCGGGTTGGTTGTGGACGATGCCGCAATCATGCGGATGCGGCTGAGAGAGATTTTGGAGCCCAGATACAAGGTGGTGGGTGAAGCGGGCGACGGCGATGAAGCGCTGCGACTGTTCAAGCAACTCGAGCCGGACTTTGTTACGCTCGACATCTCGATGCCGGGTACCAACGGCATGCAGGCGCTCGAGCAGCTACGGGCTGAGCATCCCGACGCTAAGGTCGTAATCGTGAGCGCGGTGGGGCAGAAGAGGTTGGTGATCGAGGCCTTGCAGATGGGCGCCGCCGATTTCGTGATCAAGCCTTTTGAAGCCGAGCGCGTGCTGGAAGCTATCGAGCGGCTGTTCTGCGCTGCGGGTGCCGCGAACTAGATACTTCCACCTGAGGCCGAGATGTGTTATCTCTTCTTCCGGTATGACGATAACAACAGCTGCGCTCCTCGGCATCCTGCAAGGAATAACTGAGTTCATTCCGGTAAGTAGTTCCGGGCACCTCGCGCTCGCGCGCGCCTTCCTCGGATACGATCTCGACCCCAGTATCACGTTTGAGATCGTGGTGCATTTCGGCTCGTTTTGCAGTATCGCGGTATATTTTCGACGCGAGCTCGCGACGCTTCTCCGGGCGGTAATCCGCACGGTGCGGCGCTCGGGGCTCACTCTTTCCGGCTACACCCAAGACCCGGGCTCGCGCTTGGTCCTCATTATCGCGTTAAGCATGATCCCGGCCGGCGTGGTCGGCGTGACGATGAAATCCGCGGTGGAACGCGCGTTCGTGAACCCGGTACTCGTCGCGAGCATGCTGCTCATAACCGGCGCGCTTCTGTTCTCAACGCGTTTTGTGCGC
>PUOW01000090.1 GCA_003552185.1 Spirochaetaceae bacterium | reverse complement strand
CTCGGCGGTGCGTCCCACCGCCGCGCCACGGTTGAGCGGATGCGTGTAGATGATGTCGTGCCCAAACATCGGATGCGCCGTAAACGGCACCCCGAGCCGGTACGCCGCGGCCTGGATGCTGTACTCGCGAAACCGATGCTCGATCGCGACAGTTCCCGGCTTGATCTCAAAGCTTCGCACAATCTCGAGCAGATCGCAGGCCGCGCCGGCCTCGGCAGGCTCGCTATCGAGGCGTTCGAGCACGCTCTCGCGCAGGGCCTGCTCGGTAGGGATCGTGAGACCGTTGTCGTGGATCATCGCGCCGACCGACTCACCGTACCCAAGCCCTCGGTACGCGCCGAGCAGGAGCGCGAGGTTCAGGAACCTTCCGGTTTCTTCCCAGAGGCCGAACCGTCCGTGCTGCACCCCGTCCTGCACGTCTTCGCTTGTCTCGCCCTGATAGGCGAGCTCCCAGTCGTGAATGATCGCGGCGCCGTTTGTGGCAAGCGCGGTGAACCAACCGTCCTCGATCAGCCGGATCAAAACCGGAGCGAGGCCGTTCTTCACAAGGTGTGCGCCGAACGCGAGCACACGCGGCCGGCCCGCCCCTCGTGCGGCGCGAACGGCCTCCGCGAGCTCGCGCACGCCGGTCTCAACCTCGCGTTCCGCTAGCGGGGAGGGTTCGCATTCGGGCTCAACAGCCGCCCCGGGAAGCCGAACACGGTTCCGGCGGGTAGACAACGGCAGTAGCTGCAGTGCGGTACGGTCGAACATCGCTTTCTCTCTGCCTCTCTGCCTCTTAGGACCTTTCGCCATTCACGTTCAGAAACCGCAACAGGCGATCGGCCTGCGAGTAGTCCGGAACGATCAGCTGCGCTCCGGCTCGAATCAACCGCTCGCGTTTCTTCACGTTGAGTCCGTATCGGCGGACTTCGTCGGATGCAACCCCTATGGCGAAACCGCCGAGTTTGCGAGTTTCGCGTATCTCCACCGGCCCGTCGCCGAACGTGACCAGCGTCCCGGCGCGGTCGCTCCCGATCTCGGCCAGAATTCTCCGCAACACAACGCGTTTGGGGTCGTTCTCGGCGTCCCCAACCGAGCCGGCGATTCCGCCGCCGAACAAGCCGGCGTAGCCGAGCTGATCGGCCTCACGAACGAGATCGTCATGGTCGGTGCCGCTCGCAAGATACAGCACGATGCCCGCATCGCGGAGCGCTTCGAGAAGCGCGACCGCACCCTTCACCGTGAGGTCCCCCACACCCAGCTCGCCTCTCCGAAACGCCGAGACGCGCCGATCGGCGAGCTCGAGGAGCTCCCGGTTGTAGAGCGCCTTGTACTCCTCGGCGGTCTTGATGCTCGGCTCCTCCACGTATCCGAACTCGCGCACCAGTTCGCGCAACAGTTGCATCTGTATGATGGTCTGATACCCGGTGGTGCGGTCGATCAGTTCCCGAACGCGCCGACGCACCGGCTCGAGCTCGTCGGGGTGCAGATCCTCGAGCCTACCTCCAAGAACCGCCTCGCACATCATCGGTTCCATGATCTGCTCCCAGCCCTCACGAATCGTGGAGATCGTGCCGTCGTGGTCGAAGATTGCGTAGCGAAGCTGCGGTGGGGCGGCGGGAGCGGGCGGGGTGGGCCGGTTCACAATCTCGATCTGTGAGCGGTCGAGATACTCGGCGCACCGGGGCGCCCGCGCGAGTTCGGGGTTATGGATGTAGTCGCAGTCTCGGTTCAGCGCGCGCAGTTCGTCCGGCGACGCGGTTCCGGTCCTGAAGCGCTTCCCGATCGTTACGCCGGCGGCCAGAAGCCCAACCTGCACCGCGTCGCGATACGGGAACCCGCCCGCGCGCACCGCTGCGAGACCGGCCAGGAGACTGTCGCCCGCGCCAACGGTATCTATCGGGCCGCCGACCGCAACAGCGGGAAACGCCTCAACCGACTGCCCCTCGGCCGTCACGCATCCGGCTTCTCCGTGCGTGATGCAGACCGGCGCGTCCCACCGCGCCGATAGCCGCTTCGCCGCATCGATCTCTTCGGTGCCGGGCCGGGGGGGGCTCCGAACCTCAGCTAGCGCTGAATCGGGCGGGCGTGGAACAACCTGTTCTGCGAGGAGCCTTCGAGCCTCATCGAGATTGAGTTTGCGCACCGTGCCGGGATACTCATCGGGATAGTCGCGGCTGTCGAGAAACACCGGCACCGTGGGAACCGCCGACACAAGCTCGGCTAACGCAGCGCGGAACCGGGGAGTGTGGATACCGTTTACGAGCTGCTGATTGATGATCACCGCGTGGAACCGCGGAAGCTCGTGCCGCAGCTGCTCGATGAGCTTCGCAGCGGTCTCCGGTTGTAAGCGGTTGAGGGTGCCGAGATCGATGCGTGACTGCTCGACGCCGTCGCGATACGGCTTGGTGTATACGTTCGTACTCCAGAGCTCCGGCTGAACCACCAAACCGCGGGCGTCGATGCCTTGCCGGGCACAGAGATGCGAGAGCTCGCGACCGTACATATCGTCACCGATGACCCCGTACAGCGCAACCTCGGCCGCTCCGAGCGCGGCACAGTTCGCGGCAACATTGGCGGCACCACCCAAGTAGGTGTGCGCGCGCTCCACGATCTGCGTCTGCAGCCCGGTCTCGATCGAGCGCTCCGAGTCGGAGCTCAGGAAGTAATAGGTGTCGAGACATACATCGCCGAGAACCGCGACGCGCGCCGCAGAAGCGACGCCGGCGAGAATTCGATTCAGATGTTCATCCGTCATAGGTCTCCACACGCCTTTTTGAGCGCCAATCGCATGTAAACGGTTACATTCGCAGTATAGGTGGTGGTTCTAAGCGGTGTCAAGCACGAATGATTGAGCCCGCTCCGGCGCCCATACGGCGCCCGCTGCGGCGCACGCGGGCCGATTTTCCGGCTTGACCGACGCCGAAACCCGGTATTACTATGCAGTTGGTGCGTGTAACCGTTTTCACACAAGCGGTTCGGTGGTATGCTTACGAGTCTAAGAATCAGAAAATGGAACAGCGAGGATCGATGAGCCGGCATTTGACCATGAACGACATTGCGCGTCTTGCCGATGTATCGGTTGCTACGGTATCACGCGTCCTCTCGAACTCACCCAACGTTCGCGACGACACACGCGCGCGGGTGCTCGCGGTTGTGAAGGAGCACCAGTACGAGCCGAGTTACGTCGCGCGCAGCTTAAGCACGAGCAAGACCAGAACCGTGGGAGTCGTGATAGACGATATCGCGAATCCGTTCTTCATGGAGCTCGCGAAAGGCGCTGAGCAGGTAGTGCGGCAACAGGGCTATACCATGCTGCTCACCTGCTCGAACTGGGATCGCGATGTGGAGCACGATCTCGTTCGAGCGCTGGTGCGCAACCGGGTCGAAGGGGTGCTGATAGCCGCTATCGATCCGGAGGCCGACTCGATCCGCCTGTTGAGAAGCTCGGGCGTCCCGTTTGTACTGATGAACTGCTGGAGTTCCGACAACACGGTCAGCTCGGTTTCCGGCGACAGCTACGCCGGCGGCGAGCTGGCCGGGAACTGTCTCTTGCGCGCGGATGTGCAGCAGTACATCTGCCTGTTCGGCGTGCCCCACCAGAGCTCGGACGAGCGCGCCCGGGGTTTCCTGGATGCAGTAGCCGCCGGTCACCCATCGGCTCCGCTCGAGACCTACTATGACGTCGAGACCTTCGACCAGGGGTACGAGATCGTGTCTCGTCTCGCCGCGGTGCACCGGATCGACCGTGTGCGCACCGGCATCTTCGCATCCAACGATTTTGTCGCTATG
>PUOW01000132.1 GCA_003552185.1 Spirochaetaceae bacterium | reverse complement strand
GGGTTGCGCCAGTTGAGCTCGGGCTGGTTGCGCGTGAAGGTGCCGAGGTAATAGTCTTGGGTCGGCTCGTTCCACCACCACGCACTACGCTGTTCGAAGATCGCTCGCCAGTTGTTGGGGCGCCGCGGGCGTTGCAGCGCGCTCGGCACAAACCGCTTCGGAAGGCGGTCGAGCACACGCGCGAGGAGGCGGCGCGGTTTGCCGGGGTGGCGGAGGTACCAATCGAACTTGGGGTTGTCACGCGAACTGCGCGCCTCGAGAAACCAGGGGTGTTGATCGGAGGTGTGATTCACCACCAGGTCGATCACCACACGCAGGCCGAGCTTGTGCGCTTCGGCGATGAGGCGTTTGAACTGCTCGAGATCGCCGAAGATAGGGTCCACGTCGCAGTAGTCGCTGATATCGTAGCCGAAGTCACGCATCGGCGAGCGGTAAAACGGCGAGATCCACAGCGCGTCCACGCCGAGCCCGTCGTCGCCTGTGCCGGCTAAGTAGGGCAGGCGAGTGATGATGCCCTCGATGTCGCCGACGCCGTCGCCGTTGCTGTCTTGAAAGCTCCGAGGATAGATCTGATAGAACACCGCGGTCTGCCACCAGCGCATCGATGTGTGCGACATATTACTCAAGCTCCCTGGATAGAATAACCGCCTCGCCGTTTGCAAAGTTCTCGATCACGTAGTAGCGGTCGACACGCTCCGGCAGGTGCGAGAGGCCGGGGGACGCGATCTCTACCCGCCACTCGGCCTCGAACGGAATGATAAACCGCAGCGAAAACCTCGGAAGCGGCTTGCCCTCCATGTTCGCGATAAACAGAATCTGACGTCGGCCGGCAGGGTCGGTGCGCCAGCCGTAGTAAACGGTATCGGCGTTCACGATGTCACCGGTGTCGGACCACCCGCCGAGATGGCGCGCTCCGTTCGTCACGACGTTGCGGTTAAAGAAATCGCGATGAATGTCGTTCGTGGGGTTTGTGGCCAGCCACGGGTGCTCGCGCCGGAAGCGCCGGAGCGCGAAGTTGTAGCGCGCCTTCTCGAGCGGCACACGCCCGCGGTGGCGGTCTAGATTGCAGACCTCGAACGCGTCGTGCATGAACGCGCGCGCGAACAGCCGTAGATGCTCGGCGGTGAGGGCGCCCGTGTCGCCGGCGGCCGGCCTGCCGGCGCCGGCGGGAGCGAGCGCGGTGCGGAGCGCGCGCGGGGCGGCCTTGCGGAGCGCCGGGTCGCCGGCCCAGGTCTCGAGGTTGTACTCGTTCTGCATCGAGGCGTGCTCAATAAGCAGCCGCAGCGCCTCGTCGTTGCGCTCGTTCTTCAAGCGTCGCAGCACCGAGAGCTTCGACAGCTGCTCTTCAAGAAGCGGTAGCTGATCCTCGGCCGCTTCGGCCTGTTCGCGCTCGAGTTGCTCGATCGAGCGATCGATCATATCTTTCGTGAACTCAAGCTTGCGATTCGAGTCGTCTTGATCTGCGGATATGCGCTTCTGCAGTTCCCCGACCAGCGCGTGGTCTGCCTCGGTCTTGGGGCTCAGCAGGCTCTCGGCTCTGCAGTCGAGGTCCTCGGCGCTGAGGTAGCCTCCGAGGTCGCCCACGGTGTCGTAGAGGTAGAGGAACGCCATCGGGTCGGTCTTGATCTTCAGACACTTCGCGTACAGAAGTTCGAGGAACTTCGTGCCGCGTTCGGGAGCTCGTGGTTCGCTCAGCAGGTCTCTGAGGTGTTGAAATCCCAGCTTCTTGAGCCGCCGGAAGTTGCGGTCGTGTTCGTAGATCTTGTCGTCGACGTACCAGGCCAGAAAGCGCGCGCCTTCGTCGGCTGCGATCTTCACGTCGTACTCATCGGCGACGTCGCGAAAAAACAGCCACGGCGTGTGCGCGGTGGCGTTGAGAAAGAACATCGGCGAGCCGGGCAGAAACGCCAGGTTGAGCGCGGTGAGCGCGCCGTTGTCGAGCCCATTGTGCGCTACCTCCTTCATACTGTCGCCGAGCTGATCGTTGTAGTACTCGTCGAGCCTCTGCCCGCTTCGGTACTCCTTGCCGGGCCGCGGCGAGACCATTCGGTAGAAGTAGCGCGCGTTATCGTGAGTTGAGTTTCCGGTGATCCAGTCGGTGCCCTCCTTGAACACGTCCTTGTAGCGGTCCCATTTGGTGAAAAACCACTTGAACTTTGCGAGCACGTTGTGGGCGAAGATCAGCGGACTCCACTGTTTTACGCGGTCCTGGTACGGCAGTTTGCGTTCCCAGACATGGCAGAGATAGGCTGAGTTGTAGATCCAGTTGAGGTCGTCGGGCCAGGGGCGGCCGTCCTCAATGTTGATATCGAGCCTGCGTGTGATTCCGGCCACGTTCTGCACCACGGTCGACATCTCGTTCAGAAACTCGTCGTCCTGTATCTTTAGCCCGGTAAGCTCGTCGAGATCCTTCACGAAATCTTGTCCGCCGTCGACGCGAATTGCATCGATGCCGAAGTCGTTTTTTCTGCGGTACATCTCGAGGAGAATGGCGCGCACCATCGGATGCCCGTAGTTGACGTCGCGTCCGTACATGTTGGGCCCGGCAAGGTACGCGCTGTGCATGTACTTGAGGTCTTCGCCGGCATCGCGTTCAAAGGTCCGCAGAAGCTGCGCGCCTTGAAAATCTGCATGACCCAAGACCGAGTCGAGCGCGATTTGAATCGGGCGGTCGGGCATGGTGTGCAGCGTCTCGATAAACTCAAGGAACTCGTCCGGCCTGCAGCTCTCGAGCATCGAGGGGCTTACCGCGGCGGTGCCGTAGATCACCACGTCGTAGCCCCAGCTGTTGATGTTCGGCTTCTTTACCTTCGCGGTGATTGTGTTGCCGCCGGGGGCGCCCCCGGGCGCGGGGGCCCCGCTGGTCCCAGCGGGGTCGCCGTCGGTGAGGTCGAAAAACTCACCGGTACCGGTTCGCACGCGCTCGGCCTGCGGCACCTCCGGCATAAGCTCAACCGAGTCGTAGCCGATGAACGCAAGCTCCTCGGCGGTGAGTTCGGCGTAGATATCGCGATCGCCGCGGTCGATCGCGGCGCGGAGTTTCTCGCCGATCCCGCGATAACGGCGCGTGAGCGCGGCGAGGGTGCCTTCCGAGGTAGCGCTGTTGGGATGGATCTCGAGGGTGCTCCCGATATCGCATGCCCGATAGCTGCCGTCGGGGTAGATGGTCTTGTAGTGCGTCGTGAAGTACTCGGCGTCGCGCCGGGCGCGGAGCATGCTCTCGAGATCGTACACCTCGCACGGGGCGTACACGCCGAGCGGCATAGAGCACGCGAGCGGGTCGCGCACAACATGCTCTCGGCCGTCGGGGTCGGTATAGATGATCCAGTAGAGCGCTCCGGCGGTGTGCTTGCTGCCGGCACGTACGCCGGTGTAAACGCCGGCGAGCAAATCCTGCAGCGGCTGCATCGGAACCCGCACGCGGCCGAGCTCAAGCTCGTGCCGGAGCCCGTCGGCCAGGTCTTGAAAGCGAAAATCCTCCGGCGGCGTCATGATCTCGAGCTCAAAGCGCCCCCCGCTCTGTAGAAGTTCGTCGAGCTGCGGCACCCAGTGCAGCAACTGCATAGAGCCGTCGGCGCGTACCTGCGCCCCCAACAGCCGGGCAATCTCGCGACAGGCCGGGAACGGCTCGAGATGAGAAGCGAAAACGGTGTTTAGCTCTTCGGCGAGGGCTTGTGTTTGGTCGCGATCGAGGGCGACGGGGCTCGACATGCGGCCTCCTTGTTCGGCGTGGTTCTGAGTGGCGATTTCTGTCGAGCCCCATTCTACCCTATGCCGG
>PUOW01000153.1 GCA_003552185.1 Spirochaetaceae bacterium | reverse complement strand
TTCAAGACCAGCTCCTTAAGCCACTCGGACACCCCTCCAACAGGGCTAATTCGCATTATAAAGTATAGCAAAGCTGGTAGGCTGTGTCAATTGATGTTTTCAGAGATGGTAATTGTTACCAATATAGTGTGCCGAGCCCAAAAGTAAGATGCTTTAGCTTGTAGACATAGTAAGGAGAGTAATATCAGTAAACATTCAGGCTTACAACCCCTAATGTTACAAGACATGCACCTATGATCAGGCGATAGCTGATTTTATCTACTGGCCATATGAGCCAATGCAAAACACAACCCAGCCGATAAAGCAATAATACCACCTGCGAGTTTTGTTTTTTCTAAAAGCAAAACAGTACTTTCATGACCGTGATATCCTGCTATAACAATTCCAGCTATAATTGCCAGAACGGAAAGCATTCCAATTAAATCTGGTATTTCATTAAGAAGGATAGGAGAACCTCTACCTTCAGTATTTTGTAGGCTTCAAAGAATACACCAACGAGAAGCCCTTTGACCTCTCTTTGATGGTCTGTTTCCGCCAGCGCTTCAAAGTAAAGCAGCTTGAAGCGATCAACGAGACCATCTGCGAGAAATATAAAATAAGATGACGATGAACCACCCCCTACCGGCGGAGATATTAAAAAAAACAAGCAAGATACCCGGAAAAACAAGGGCAAACTGGTCATGGATGCCACCTGTGTCCCTGCTGATATCCGCTACCTTACTGATTTAAGCCTTTTAAATGAAGCACGGGAGAAAACCGAAAAATAGATCGACATTTTATACGAGCCGCTTAAAGGCTTAGTTGATAAGCCGCGCCTACCCGCAGGGTAGCCAGGGCCGAGTACCTGGCAACTGCGAAAAATCGTAAACCCGATAAAAAAGAGCTGCGCTAGGCCATTTGCAAGCAGCTGAATTATGCTCGCCGCAATCTAAAACATATCGAGCGGCTGCAGGACTGCTATGCTTTAAGCCCCCTTACTATTGCCCAGGGCCAGCTCCTGGAGACAATCATAGAACTTTGCCGTCAGCAAAAGTACATGTTTGACAACAAAACTCACAGCGTGGAGAACCAGATAGTCAGCATTAGCCAGCCCCATGTTCGCCCTATCGTACGGGGCAAGGCTAGAACTAACGTTGAATTCGGAGCCAAACTGGCCATTAGTGTCGTAGACGGCTTCGCTTACCTGGAGAAGTTATCCTGGGACAACTTCAATGAAGGGATGCCTCTGACCCAAGCGGTTGAAAGATACCGGCTCCGCCACGGCTTCTACCCCGAATCGGTTCACGTGGACAAGATCTATCGCACCCGGGAGAATATTAGCAAATAATTAACTGGTTATAAAAAATTCCTACTCATGTAAACCTAAAGCACGTGATAAAAAAGCTGCCATCTGACCACGGGTGACATCATCCCCAGGTCTAAAAGAACCACATTCAAAGCCCTGAGCTATTCCTGCACCAGCAACTGCTTCGATATATCCATAAAAAGTGTGGTTTTTGTTAACATCATCAAAGCTTGGCTCGTCAGGTTTAACTTTATCAAGATCTTCAAGCGCCCTGACTATAAAAGCTGCCATTTGACCACGGGTGACAACTTCACCGGGCCTAAAAAAGCTATCCTTAAAACCATGGGCTATCCCAGCATCAGCAACTGCTTCGACATATCCGTAAAAACCATGGTCTTCGTCTATATCAATAAAACTTGGATTATTAGGCTTATATTTCTCGAGGCCGTTTGCCCTGGTTATAAAAGCTGCCATTTGGCCACGGGTGACAACTTCACCGGGCCTAAATGTCCCATCATTATACCCCTTAGCTATTCCCGCATCGGAGATAGCTATAATGTAATCGAAAAATACGTGGGATGCGCAGACCCCACCAAAACTATAATAAGCTTTCAACTGGCGATCCCTATCTACTTCAAAACTATAAAACGCCTCTTCTGAAAGTACTTCTCCATTTTCTTTCCAAACATCAAAAAGGTACCCGTTTTTTTCATCAGCTTGAACAGTAACACTTTCACCACTGCGGTAATTGCCTCCGCCGCTGACCAAACCTACCGATTTGGGTTCGGTAGAAACTTTTACCACGTACTCTTCTTCATCAGGGTTGTCTGGCTGGCTACTACCATCGACAGCTAAACCATAAATATATTCAACTCCAGCCAAATCACCTTCATGTAAATCACGCTTTATCCCGGTATACTGGTAGTACATCGCTAGTTCTGGATTCTCGTAATGATCCCCCAGGCCGAGCCAGTGCCCGAATTCATGGAGGGCTACGGTTTTAACATCATAGTGGCCAGGCGGGCTGTGATCACCGGTGCTCCAGGTGAAACTCTTGTTAAAAACCATATCTGTTTCAATGATAGTACCACCGGAGGACCAGACATAGGCCAGGGCGAGCACATCATTTCTATTTAGGTCATACCAAACAATTTCATTCTTCCCGTTATAAGAAATGTTGTTGAGATGGGATAACTCTCCCTGATGCAGAAACGAAAAATTAGCGCCCGAATCATTCCAGGTTTGTGCCGCTGCTAGAACTTGCTCCTTCCTGTCTCCCTCTTCTGCCAGCTTAAAACCAATCTCTGGATGCTCACCGGGCCAGCGATGTCCGTTGTCAACAAACAGGTCTTCAGTGGCTGAATTTACTGCAAGCCGGTTTTCGCCCTCACCGGTTTCAAGTTCAGCGAGCATAGCGGGTTCTTGTCTTAAACTATTAAGCGACATTTCACCAACAGTATCATTTTCTATCTCGAACTTGCCCTGAAAGTTGCCGCTAACCTCATAAGTAGGGACGCTTACTCCCTGAATTGATACTTCGCTTGCTTTTTCATTAAGGAACAATAAAGCCTCTTCGCCAACTTTAAAAACTGGGGCGTTGCTTACAGTCTCGGCGATACCTTCAACTTCTCCACCGGGAACAACAATACCCACTATTTCTTGATCAAGTGTTCCCTCAAATACTTCAAGAACATTAACCTCAACCGTGGTGTAAATATTGGTTCCTTCATCATTCCAGTAACTCTCCGTATTTTTAACACTTCCTACTATCACCACATCTGCTTCAGCGGAAAGATCTTCAACACTCAGTTCAAGCATCAGGGCTTCAGCGTCCTGGGCGCTAAATAAGATGATTATAAGCGCCAGCAATAGTAAAAAAAACCTTCCTGTCCACTTACTTTTCCTTTTCATCAAAAAGTCCCTCCTTCATAGAGGGACCGACAAAGTAGTACATATAAAACCAGTTTCGGCGGCCAGGCTGTCTTGGCTCTATTACAAGAGCTTTAGACCCTTTAGCTTTGCGCCCCTGCCTTTCAGCAGGTTTGCCTTTGTCGGTCCGGTTGATTATCCAGCCCCGGTGTACAATAAATGAACCGGAGCTAACTACACTAAACACAAAAAAACCAGTTTCGGCGGCCAGGCTACCATGGCTCTTATCTTGAGCTTTAGGCCCTTTAGCTTTGCGCCCCAACCTTTCAGCAGGGTTGCCTTTATCGTACAGGTTTAAGGTCTAATTACTTTACTTGTTACTAGTATACATAAATAGCGCAAGGTTGTCAAGCTAAATGGAATTTCAGGATGGTAATTGTCACCAGTATAGTGTGCCGAGCCCAAAAATAAGATACTTTAGCTTGTAGACATAGTAAGGAAAGTTATATCAGTAAACATTCAGGCTTACAACCCCCAATGTTACAAGACATGCACCTATGATCAGGCGATAGCTGATTTTATCTACCTGTTTTAAAAACAACCAGGACAAAAATAATACTAAAAGC
>PUOW01000156.1 GCA_003552185.1 Spirochaetaceae bacterium | reverse complement strand
TTTGGGTTGCAGTAATCGCCCCTTAATGTAACACTCTGATCTTGAATTTGGAAGTCGGAAAATCTATTGTGAGCCTGGGTGTGTCGCGACAACGGCATGTCTTGATGCAACAACGCGTTGTGTCGACCGAGCGTGTGCGCGAGTCGGAACACGGGTGCACAAATTCAGCGCCGTGAGGTGTTGCCTTTACAGCCGGCGCGCCCCTATTATTAGCGAGACGAATACTTGTGTCGGGTATTTCAAGTATTTATATATGACTAAATAGATACGAGGCTTGAGGAGGGCTTGTGTTCCAAAAACAGCTCGTGATGCGGAGGGTGTTGTACGCGATGGTCCCTCTGTTTCTTTTCGCAACATACTCATACGGCTGGCGAGTACCGCTTGTGGTAGCCACCGTTTTTCTATTCGGTATTCTAACCGAGTACTTCATAGAACGCACGCGCAAAAAGAAGGTAAGCGAGGCGGTGCTCGTGACCTGCGCGATCTTCGCGCTTGCGCTGCCTCCGATGGTGCCGCTCTGGATAGCAATCGTCGGCATCGTGTTCGCGGTATTGCTCGGTAAAGGAGTGTACGGCGGGTTCGGCAGAAATATATTCAATCCTGCGATAACCGGTCGTATGTTTATCTGGATTTCGTTTCCGACCATCATGATGACCGAGTGGGTCTCGCCGAGCTTTTTCGGCACCGATGCAGTGAGTTCGGCTACGCCGCTCGAGATGCTGCGCGCCGGCGAGGCGCTTGAGCTCAGCGATCTGTTTCTGGGGTTTCACGCAAGCTCAATGGGCGAAGCCTCGATCCTATTGATCCTGCTCGCGGCCGCTTATCTTATCTGGACGAAGAGCGCGAACTGGCGGCTGATGGTCTCTACGATGGGAACCGCCGCCATCCTCACCACCGTGTTCTACTATACCGGACTAGATACCGCCTACGCACCCCAATACGCGTTGATGTCGGGGAGCCTGATGTACGTGAGCGTCTTCATGGCAACCGATCCGGTCTCGGCACCCAACAAAGCACTTTCGATGTGGGTCTACGGCTTCATTATCGGCGGGATGGCGGTGCTTGTCAGGAGCTTTGCCGACTTTCCGGAAGGCACGAGTTTCGGTCTGTTGCTGGGCAACACCTTCGCGTGCCTGCTCGACGAGGCGGTAACCGGATTCGAGAAACGCAAAAAAGCGAAGGCGGCCGGCGCCGCAGCGGCACAACAGGCCGGGTAACGCACCGCCGGCCGAGAGACGGCTCCCCGGCCGGCGGTAGGAATCCACCCAAGGAGGCAACCCTGTGAACAAGCAGAGTTTTGGATATACGGTATTATTCACTGCGCTCGTTTCGTTCGCGTTCGTGTTTCTACTCGCGATGGCGAACGAGCTCACGGTAGAGCGCATCGAGTTTAACAACGAGGTCAGGCTACAGCGCAGCATTCTCGGCGCGATGGGCGTTGAGTTCGAAGACGACGAGCAGGCCGCCGAACTGTTCGAACGCGTCGAGGAGGTTGAGGTAGAAGGGCTCAGCCTGTACAGCTTCGAGCACGACGGCGAGTTGCGATACGCCAAAGAGTACAGCGGCGGCGGTGTCTGGGGAACGATTCGCGGGCATGTCGGAATTACCGACGACGGGACCCGCACGCTCGGCCTCACGGTGCTCGAGCATCAAGAGACCCCGGGACTCGGGGGCCGCATCGACGAAGACTGGTTCCAGAAACAGTTTCGCAACAAGCGGCTCGTGGACGGCCGGCTCGAGATGACCTCACGCGACGGCGAAGGAGACTTCGACGAGGACAGCGGCGAGATCGACGGAATCACCGGTGCAACCGGTACAAGCGACGCGATGGCGAACATCATTAACCGTTACCTCGAACAGATGTACAACGCATTAGGAGGAGAATCGGTATGAGCTCGGTAGCAGCGCCCGGCCCCATCCTAAAAGAAAACCTCTGGACCAATAACCCGATCTTTATGCAGGTCCTCGGCATTTGCTCAGCTCTTGCGGTCACGAACCTGCTCGCGAACACCATGATTATGACCCTCGCGGTGGTCGGCGTTATGGGAATGACCAACCTCACGGTTGCGCTCATTAAGTCTTTGATTCCGCGCAAGGTTCGCATGATGGTGCAAACCCTTATCATCGCGTCCTACGTTATCGTGGTCGACATCATTCTGCGCGCGTATGTGCCGGATATCAGCCGCGAGCTCGGCCCGTATGTCGGTTTGATCATTACAAACTGCATCATTATGGGACGTGCCGAGGCGTTCGCGCAGTCGAACCCTCCGCTGATCTCGATGTGGGACGGCGTCACCTCGGCGTTCGGGTACATGGGTGTGTTGTTGAGTATCGCGTTGATCCGCGAGTTGCTGGGCTTCGGCAGTCTGTTCGGGTATCAGGTTATGCCTGAAGCCTTTGAGCCGTGGATCATCATGGTGATGCCGCCGAGCGCGTTCTTCGTGCTGGGAATCATCATCTGGGTTGGAAAAGCCATTATGGAACGTGAAGGAGCGCCCGCATGAACCCTCCGGATATCTCGTTAGTTCCGCTACTGTTTGCTTCGATCTTCACGAGCAACATCCTGCTTGCCAACTTCCTCGGGATGTGCTCGTTTTTCTCGATCTCGAAGGATATGACCTCTTCGAACGGCCTCGGTATGGCGGTGACCTTTGTGCTGTTCATCACCTCCGGGATGAACTGGGTGGTGTACCACATGGTGCTTGTGCCGCTGGGGCTGGTTTACTTGCGCTACATTATCTTTATCATCGTGATCGCTTCGATCGTCCAGATCACCGAGATGGTGATAGACCGCGTCTCGCCGAAACTCTATATCACGCTCGGGATTTTCTTGCCGCTCATCACGGTGAACTGCGCGATTCTCGGCGTCTCACTGTTTCTCGAGATCCGTGAGTACACCTTTACGCAATCGCTGGTGTACGGGCTCGGCTCGGGGCTGGGATGGTGGCTCGCGATCATGCTGTTGTCGGCGATTCGCAAGAAGGTTGAGAAGGGCCCGGTTCCGGCTCCGCTCAAGGGCCCCGGCATCACCGCGATCACGATCGGTTTCATGGCGATGGCGTTTATCGGCTTCGGCGGTATGCTGCCGGTACAATAACGCCGCTGAAGGAGGTTGAGTTTGGATTTTGCAACTGTGCTGGTAGCACCGAGCGCGCTGTCGGCGATAAGCGCGGCGCTCGCGATACTAATCTCGTTAACCGACAAGATCGTAAACAACTACGGTGAGGTTGCGATCGATATAAACGAAGGGTCGCGAAGCCTGCAGGTAAACGGCGGCGCGAACATGCTGGTCACCCTCGCCGAAAACGGCATCTTCATACCGTCGGCTTGCGGCGGCCGAGGCAGCTGCGGCGAATGCAAGGTCAAGGTGAACTCCGACGTAGGGCCGCACCTGCCGACCGAGATTCCGTACCTCACCAACGAGCAGCTCGAGGACAACGTACGTCTCTCGTGCCAGGTGAAGCTCAAGAAAGACGTCGATATCGAGATACCGGAGTACCTCTTCAAGATTCAGCAGTACGAAGGCGTGGTCGAGCGCATTCGCGACGTCACGCACGACATTAAAGAGGTGTACTTCAAGCTCACCGACGGAGAGGTGGATTTCAAGGCCGGTCAGTACGGGCAGATCGAGGTGCCTCCCTACGGCAAGGTAAAGGAGCCGACGCAACGCGCGTACTCAATGTCCTCGGTCCCGAGCGACACCAACCACCTCGAGTTTCTGGTGCGCTTGGTGCCCGGCGGCATCGTTACGACCTACGTACACGAGCATCTTAAAGAAGGACAGAA
>PUOW01000224.1 GCA_003552185.1 Spirochaetaceae bacterium | reverse complement strand
CCCCCGGCCCGCCGGCGAGCGCAGCCATCACCGCGGCCGCCGTGAGCAGCATCACGGTGCGGGCACCTACTCGAGCGGTGCGTGTGGTATTCTTAAAGCGCGTGGTCGTGGTCATGTATTGGCCTCCCGCGGCGCGCAGCGCCACTCATCGACAATAACTGTGCCACGGAGAGCGGCGCAGTTTCAAGATACGCAGGCGGTGCGCTAAACGCGTTGTCCGGACGTTGTTGTTGTGTTCGCCGTATAGACACAGCGGTTGTGAGCGGTTATACTGATGTCATAATCACTGGAAACAAGCTACATAAACGAAGTAAAGATTTTGGAACAAGCGATCCTGGGGCGCACCAACGACATCCCGGCGCTGCGGGGAGTTGCAACCGCTGTTGCGGTTTGTTGGTAGTTGTAGAGCAGAATTATGACGCAGCTTAATTCCGTCGCTCCACTGTTAGCCGCTATTGCCTTTGCCGCCGCCGTAAACCTCGTGGCGATCCCGGTGCTCATTGCGCTTTCGCACCGCTTCGGCTGGTACGACTGCGGGCATCTCGAGGAGCGCAAACTTCACAACCACGAGGTTCCGTCGCTTGGGGGCATCGGCATTTTCTGGGCGTTTGCGCTCGGCGGGCTCGCAGTGTTCTTTTTGTTTCACTATCGCGACCAAGAGCGCGCGTTCTCGGCGTGGTACTACGGCTCGATTCTCGTCGGCGCCGGGCTCATGCATCTCATCGGCGTGGTAGACGACTTCGTCAACATCCGTGCCGGCTACAAGTTTGTGCTGCAGGTGGCCGCCGCCTTGGTGGCGGTGCTCGGCGGCTCGGTGATTGAAACGGTTGCCGCCCCTACGCTGGGGCTTTCGCTACCGCTTGGCCCGCTCGGCGTGCCGCTTACGGTGCTCTGGATTGTGGGCATAGCCAACGCCGTTAACTTTATTGACGGCATCGACGGCTTCGCCGGCGGCGTGGTGATGTTTGCCGCGGTGGCGCTTGGGCTTGCCGGCGCGCTCGCGGGCAGCCCCCTTACCGCGCTGGTGTCGTTCTCTTTGGTGGGCGCGCTCGCGGGTTTTTTGGCGTTCAACCTGCCTCCGGCCAAGATCTTCATGGGCGACGGCGGAAGCCTATTCCTGGGCTACGCGGTAGCCGTTATCGCGATCATGACCAACGGCCCCGCGAACCCCACGCTCGATATCGTGACGCCGCTCATTGTGCTCACGATCCCGGTCATGGACATCACCTGGGCCATTATCCGCCGCCGGCGGCGGGGCCTGCCGGTTCACAGCCCCGACCGCGAGCACCTGCATCACAAGCTTCTTGAGTATACCGGCTCGCCGCGCCGCGCGGTGTTCAGCGCCTACTCGCTCTGCATTCTGCTTGTAGCCGCCGCCGCGTTCGGCGTTCTCTTTAACTCGCCCGCGGGCCTCGTCCTCTGGGCCGCCATCCTCGCAGTCCTCATCCGCGTGCAGTTCCACATCCACGCCAACGGCCACGCCAACGGGCATGGCGCGGCCGACCGCCGCCGCCGCGCACACGCGGCCGCAGCGGGTAACGGTTCGGCAGCGGCGGGTAACGGTGCCGCAGCGGGTAAAGGTTCCGCAGCAGCGGGTAAAGGTGCCGCGGCGGCCGCCGGCAATGGAAACGGGCACGGCGGGCACTACGCCGCGCACGGAGGCAACGGAGCCAATGGCTCGAACGGCTCGAACGGCCGGTACGCAACTGCGGACGGCGACGGTGACGGCGTGGGCGACGGTGACGGCGCCGGCGACGACTTGGCGGCCGAGAACCCCGACAGTACACATGTTTTGCACGAAAGCGAACCGGCCGAGCCCGGCGAACCGGCCGAGCCCGGCGAGCCAGCCGAGCCCGGCGAACCGGCCGGCGCCGCGAAACGCGTAAACGGTACCCATCGCTCCGAGGTGGGCGCACACCGTGCGGGCGCACCAAAAGACACCAGCCATCGATAACGTGCGTCAGAAAGGCGAGAGGTTTTTCGGCGCTTGTCGGCCCTCCGACGGACCTCGGTTGGCGTCTTCTGCTATCGCGTGGATTCGTGTTTTCTTTTTGGTTGTCACGGTCGCGGCTGTAACCCTCGTTGCAGCATCGTGCGATAATCCGTTCGCGGGATCCTCGTCATCGTCTTCACCCGTGCACCACGAACAGCCGGTGGAAGCCGCTACACGCGACGCGGCTCTAACCGCTGCAGAAGCCGAACTGGGTTCGCCGTATGAATGGGGTGGACGTGGGCCGGAGGTATTCGACTGCTCCGGCCTCATTACCTGGGCGTACAAACAAGCAGTCGGCACAGATGAGATCTTCGTCGCCGAAAATGAACTGCGTGTCGACGCAACGATGTCGGACTTATATCGGCACCACACAGACCTCGTAGGCTTCGACGATGCCAAGCCCGGCGATATTGTCTTCATCAGCGAGGAAAACCCCGACGGAAGCGATGATGATCACCCAATCACGCACGGTGGTGTTTTCATCGAGGCGGAATCCGCGACCGAGTTTACGTTCCTGAACGCTTCGTCGTACTACGATGAAGTGGTGATCGACACATGGTCGACTGAGGACCAGATCCGCGGTCAGTGGTTTGTTGGAATCGGCCGTCTTTTGATACACAAAGACGCCGCACACACGTCAAACCACGAATCGCGCAACGCGAGCAACGCCCACGCCCCCACAGGGCCTGCCGCCGGCCTTGATGGCCTCGGCAAACGCGTGCTATAGCTTACACCCAGCTGGAGGATATTCCGTGACAGTGTGCACCGTGCGCGCAGCGCGCGCCGTAGCTTTTGCATTCGCGCTCTTCTGCACCGCAGCTTTGCCGCTCTCGGCCTTTACTCCAATAGGCTCGGTCTGGGATCGCTACTACGAAGCCCTCGCTCTGCGCGGCGATATCGAGCGCCCGTTTATGACAATCAGGCAAGCCTCGCGTAACACCTGGGATCACCCCGGCCCCGAGGTGTCTCACCCATGGCAAGACCTCACACCCCCCACGCGCTCCGTGGCAGAGACGCAGAACTTGCAACTTCAGAGCCTCGGGATTGAAAGCTTTTCGTCATACAACTCTCGCTACGCCTCGGGCGGAAACGACGGCGCGATGTGGCAGGGCCGCGGCTTCAACACCCGCCTGCGCGGGGGCGTTGCGGCTGAGTGGACGCCCTCCGGCTCAGCCGACTGGTCCGATCACGGCGCGAGCCTCACGCTCTACCCCGAGTTCTGGGCGGCTCAGAACCGGAGCTTCACGTTGGTGGATCCGGACGACATTACTGGTACCAGTTCGCTCTTCGGCGATCCCGATTTCGGGTATTACACACGCCATATGGATCTCCCCCAACGCTTCGGTGACGATCCGCTTTACGAACTCGGCTGGGGCGAAAGCGAGCTGCGCTACGACTACCGCCGGTTTACCGCCGGCTTCGGTAATCAGGCCCTGTGGCTTGGCCCCGGCCGGCAAAACGCATTGGTCTTAAGCGATAATGCAGGAGGATTCCCAAAGCTCGATATTGGCCTGCGTAAGACTCAGACCAGATTCGGAGATGTTGAGGCAATTGGGTTCTGGGGACGCCTAACTCCTTCGGATTATTTCGATACGTCGAACTATGACGATCACAATTACTACGGCGGACTGGCGGCGGCGTATTCTCCACCGTTTTGGCGGCAGTTCACGTTAGGTTTCAATAAAGTGGCGATCACACAGTGGAACAATCTCGACTATGACGCGATCGTGCAACAGTTTCGTTTAGAGAATGCAGGGTACCCTGGCGACGGGGGCCAGCTCGCTTCAGTCACCGGCGATTGGT
>PUOW01000300.1 GCA_003552185.1 Spirochaetaceae bacterium | reverse complement strand
CGCATATCGAGGCCGCGCGGGTGGTGAGCGAGTCGCACGCGGTCGCCGCCGGGCTTAGCGCCTCAACGGTTGCCGGAACGCAGATCAGGCGGGTGACCGCGCGGCCGTTTCTCTCGCGCGAACGGCTCAGTTGGTTCGCCGAGGCGCTGTGGCGCGCCGCGATCCCCACCCCGCCGCACAAACGCTACGCAAAGCTCCCGGCCTACGCCTTGGCGTGACGGTGCTTTTGTGCTCGGCGGCGCCGCTGTGTGGCCGCGCGGGTCGTAGGCACTCGGTTCCAGGGCCGCACGGGCTCTGGGGTGCGCGGGCTGGGTGGGCCCGGTGATGGACGCGCGGACGGTGGAGACCCGCCGCCAGGGTGGCGCGGGGCTCGGGGGAGTCTTACGGCAGCCGGCATTAGACCAACAAGCTGCGGGGCAGTTCCCACAGCCCTCATCGATCAAAGAACGCGAGATGGGGGGCTGGGAGCCCCTTCGCTAGGGAGTCGCGAGGCGGAACGGAACACATATAGCCCCTAATCGGCGCCGCCGGCGGGTGTCTCGCGCCGAAAGCGCCGATAACACCAACACGGTGCGGGGCATTTCCTAGAGGGAGAACTTTGAGCGGAAGGTTTTGAGTCGGCGTTGGAACTCTTTGTGCAGCCGGCCGCGTTCCACCTCCGACACGAACGCGCCGTTGAGCGTTGTTTCGTTGAGCTTCACGAGGTCGTCGGTGGTGAGGTCGAAGTACTCCACCGCTTTGATGTAGTCGTCGGTGAGGTCGCTGTCTTGAATGAACGGGTCGTCTGAGTTGATCGAGACCGGCACCCCCGCGCGATAGAGACGGCCGAGCGGGTGATTGCGTTCATCGACCCAGGAGCCGGTTTGGTAGTTTGAGGTGATGCACTGCTCGAGCACAATGTTCGCTTCGGTGACGAACTGCTGAAGCTCGGGGTCGTGGATGATCGAGGTTCCGTGGCCGATGCGGGATGCGCCCAGGCTTTTGAGCGAGCGCCAGATTTGATCGGGTCCGCTGACCTCACCGGCGTGAATCGTTGAGCGGTAGAGGCCGTCGCGGTTCACCGTAGCGAAGAACTCGGTGAACATCTCCGGCGGGTAGTTGATCTCGTCGCCGGCAAGGTCTATCCCCACGATCTCGGGTAGCTCGAGGTTCAGGAGCGCGCGATAGAGCTCGATCATCTCGTACTGATCTTGCTTCATGCGGTTGAAGGTGATGAGGTAGCGTACTTCGCAACCGATCTCTTTGGCCGCGGCGTTGCCGGCGTCCACCACGAGCTTTGCGACCTCGAGGCGGTCGAAGTTGTTGTAGTATGCGAAATGTTCGGGTGAGAAGCGAACCTCGATATAAAACAGCCCGTCGTCGGCAAATTCCCTTACCGAGTGGTACGTGATCTGCTCAACGTCCTCGAGCGAGCGATACCAGTCATTTTTGAAGTAAGAAAGAAATTTGAGGAAATCTGGCTCGGAGTCTTTCGGGAACTGTACACGGCTTTTGAACTCGGCGAAATCGGCCGGGAGCCCCAGGCCGTTCCGCGTAGCAATCTCGTGTAGGGTCTTAAGCGAGAACGTTCCCTCGAGATGACGGTGTAGCTCCGTCTTCGGAAACTCGCGCAGTACGCTCTTGTCGAGCAGCTTGTCGTGGTCTGAGGTGGTTCGCGGCTCACTTTTCATAATCGCATTATCCTTATCGCCACAGTAACTCTAAATCATAATACATCACACGAGAAATTCAATTGTTGCAAGCCTTTCAACCGCCGGATTCTTACAAAATATGCTCAAGAAAGCGTTTTGTGCGCGATTCCTGCGGCCGATCGAACACATCTTCCGGAGTTCCCACCTCCACGATCTCGCCCTCGTCCATAAACACAACCTTGTCGGCCGCCGCGCGCGCGAAGCCCATCTCGTGCGATACCACGACCATCGTCATGCCTTCCTTCGCGAGGTCGAGCATTACATCGAGTACTTCCTTGATCATCTCGGGATCGAGCGCCGAGGTCGGCTCGTCGAACAGCATTACCTTCGGGCTCATCGCCAAGGCGCGCGCGATCGCGACGCGTTGCTGCTGGCCGCCGGAGAGCTGGTCGGGGCGCGCATCGGCCTTGTCGCCGAGCCCCACGCGGCGCAGCAAACGGCGCGCGTTTGCCTCGGCGTCGGCTTTGGGCTCGTGCTTGACGGTGCGCGGCGCCATCGTGATGTTTTGCAGCGCGGTGAGGTGCGGAAAGAGATTGAAGGCCTGAAACACCATCCCGAGGTTCTCGCGAATCTTTCGGATATCGACGCGCGGGTCGGTCACGCGGTCGTCTTCAATCCAGATATCACCCTCGCTCAAGGTCTCGAGGCGGTTGATTGCGCGCAGCAGCGTGCTCTTGCCGCTTCCCGACGGCCCGATGATCAGCACTACCTCACCGGCGTGAATATCGAGGTCAACGCCGCGCAGCGCGGTGATCTGTCCGCGGTCACCGAAGTACTTGCTCGCGCCGCGGATCTTTACGCGCAGCTCCGATGTGAGCTCAGGATTGTACGCCACGTTTATCCACCCATCCTTCTAAGAACGAAACGATCTTCGAGAGAAACAGCGTAATCACGAGGTAGACCAGCGCCACCACGGTGTAGGTCTCGAAGTAGTTAAAGCTCACCGCCGCGTACTCGCGCCCGCGACGGAGGAGGTCCGATACCGCGATGATCGAGACCAGCGACGAGTCTTTCAGAAGCGCGATGAACTCGTTACCAACCGGCGGCAGAATCACGAGCAGCGTCTGCGGCAAGATCACCTTGCGCAGCGCCTGTCGCCGACTCAAGCCCAGCGCCAACGCAGCCTCCATCTGGCCCTTCGGAATCGACTGCAGCCCGGCGCGGAAGATCTCGCCCATGTAAGCGCCGTAGCAGACCGACATCGCGATGATCGCGGCGGTCAGCCGCGGCACCTGCACCAGCTGGCCGAGCGCGAAATAAATGTAGAACAGCTGCACCAGGAGCGGTATCCCGCGAATAACCTCGACGTAGATCGTCGCGATGCGGTTAATCAAAATGACGCGCGAGATGCGCCCCAGGCCGGTGATTAAGCCGATCACGAGCGAGATCAGGATCGAGATCACCGTGACTTGGAACGTCGTCACGACCCCGTCCGGGATAAACACCAGAATGTCGCGATACGGGGTAGGCGAGAGGATCGGCAGCGTGATCAGCATTGCGATCGCGCCGAAGAACGCGATCCGCCAGGCCGAAAACAGCGACTTCTCGCCGCGGTCGGGAATGAGCGCCCCGTCGCTGACCGTGACCGTTACGCGCCGTGACGGCGGCGCAGACGCGCCGCCGATTTCGGCTTCCGTGTTGTGATCTACCGCAGCCACTGTTCAGTCAGCTCGTCGATCGTGCCGTCGGCCTGTACTTGCGCCAGTCCTTCGTTGATCATCTCAAGCAGCGCGTCGCGCCCCTGCGGCACCGCGATGCCGTAGTACTCATCGGTGAAAGGCTCACCGACGATTTTGAGCGCCTCGGCGTAAGTCTCGTTCTGCAGCGCGTAGTTTGCGGCTACCGGAGTGTCGGCTACCACGCCGTCGATGCGACCCGCAGCGAGGTCTTCGATCGCGAGCCCGACCTCATCGTAGGTTGCAGTCTCCACGCCGTCTACCTCTTCAATCGCGAACGCGCCGGTGGTCCCGATCTGAGCGCCAACCGTCATCCCGACCATGTCTTCGAGGGTTTCAACGCCGTCGGTGTCCACCGACACGATCAAGACCTGCCCAGCGTTGATGTAGGGCTCCGAGAAATCCATGTTCTGACGGCGCTCCTCGGTGATCG
>PUOW01000355.1 GCA_003552185.1 Spirochaetaceae bacterium | reverse complement strand
TGGCTGGTGTGTTGGTTTTGGCTCCGTTTTGTTTGTGTAGTGTATGTGTGAGGGCTGTGTTGTTGCTTGGTTGGCTGTTCTTTGCCAACCCGGGCTAGGGTAAAGGGTGTAGCAGGGTGGGAGGTTGGGAGCGTGGCGGGGTTTAGGGGGGTTTTGAGGGGTCTAGGGGTCAGATGGCTAGGTCGGGGGTGTTCTCCCGGTGATTGGAGGATTCGTTTTATTGTATATAAACAAAAAAAAAAAAAAAAAATATAGCTAAACCTGTGTCTCTCCCTTATAAGAGGGGGAGAATACCCCCCCCTTAGCTAGTCAACCACTAGCCCCTTGTTTTTTGCCCTAAAGCCCGGCACGCTGGGCTTTAGTCCTTGTCTAGACCTCCACCACTGCACCAGATGTCAACACTCCAAAAACACAAGGGCTACAAACAGACAACGCTCACACAACGCAGACACTCGCAAACACTAGGCATAAACAATCTGCAGGAAAGGCACAGCCCACAAATTGCCCCAAGCCTGCCCCAATTCGTAATTTCAAAATTTGAAATTACAGCCCGGGCGAGGATTGAGCGAGGACTCCCCTCACCCCTCCCAGAGATCCAGGAAAGATGAGTCTGCGAACCCGAATTTTTTGCCCGGGCAGAGGCTGAATCGAATCTGAGGCTTGAAAGGGGGATGTATCGTTGCCCGGCGAGAATTGGTCACCGATTATCGTGTTTGTTTGTTACTTTATGCGGTGAGGCTAGGTGAGTGGAGTATAGTTTTTATTTGAGTGTCTGGCCGGTGGGGCTCTTAACCGGATGAGGCTTTCAGAAAGGGGATGTAGCCGGGCTGGCGAGAATTGGTGACCGATTATCGGGACTTTTTTTCTGGTTTTGATTCAGTGAGGCTAATTCGGATGTGAGGGTAAAAAAGGGGATGTAGCGTGGGCCGTCAGAATTGTGTGCCAATTATCGGAGTAATGGTCTTCAGGGATTTTTTGCCTAGCGAAAATTTGATAGGTCTAATCGGATGAGGCTTAGAAAAAGGGGATGTAACGGTGGGCCCGAGAATTGTGTGTCGATTATCGGAGATTTTTTTCTGGTTTGGTTTTTGAGGAATTTGATTCGAATGCGAGAGTGAAAAACGGGATGTTATAGCGGGCGGGCGGCGGGGCGGCATCCCAGGAATTTTGAGTATAGGAGCCCCGAGAATAAACAGAATTGCAGGAACCCTCTTAATTTTCAGAACTTTCAGATATCTCACTTTTCAGAATATTCTCTGCCTTAATTTTCAGAAGATTCCCGAAATTAATTGACAGAAAATTCAGTTTGACCTTCTCTGACTTATATTTATAAGTTTCAGACAATTCAGAAGAATTGGAATCTCTGACCTTTGGCTCTTGTGAAATAAATAACGAGAGCATACTTATAAGTTTCACGCAATTCAGAATTGTGTCTGTGAAAAGTGTAACAATTCTAATCCTGAATTGACAGAATAATTGGAATAGTTTTATTTTGTGTATGGTGAAAAAATGGTTTGACAACCCCAAAAAATTGTGTTATGATTATTACAAGCCAAATAGGCAGTTTGGCGAGTTTGAGAAACTGGAAATCTCTGGTAATATCCACCATAGAACTTTGACAAGAATTTGGAAAGAACTGCCATTTCCAAAATAAGCAGGCACTGGAAAGTTCTGGCAAATCGGTCATCACAAACAAGTGTATGGGCGACAGAACAATCTAAACCAAACAAGCAGTTTATAGCGAATAAATCGCCAGGACATAATCGTTGATATACCAACGATTATCGAGCGTCCCGCCGAGATTAAACTGTGGGTTTACCAAACAAACCGAATGAAACTCCTGGTTTGTACCCTTGAAATGCTTGGTATATCAAGGGTTTGAGGGGTTTTTCCAAAAAATCCCAAAAGGGAGTTGTTAAGAATGGCAAAAGCAATTGACTTGAAAAAGGCGAACAAAACCGAACTGGCGAATATCTTGGAATATGAGGGTTTAGCCCTCTGGAATCCTGACAAGAAAACACCAGTTCGCATTGAGGGCGACAAAGTCACTTATCAAATTGACTTTGACAAAGATGGAGAGCCTCACAGCACCGAATATACCCTTGATTACAGCACCTTCAAAGCTCTTCCCATTTCTTTACAGGCTGACATTGTAAGGAAAAAAGTAGGAGATACCCGCAACAGAACTTCTAGTTCAGTTAAAACTGATGAAGATATCGACAAAATGGTCAATAGAATAATCAGTCAAGTAACTGTCCAATCAAAAGAAGTGCAAGAGCGGGTAGTCAACGGGATTACCAAAAATTGGAAGTAATCGTTTTTGTACTTCTAGTTTTTATAATCCTAGCTGTGCTTGATAGGGTATAATCGCCTTCGTACCGGGAAGGATACCACATCTTCCCGGTACTCATTCTTAACAGGAAGGAGATGAGAAAAATGGTAGATACTGTCAAAGAACTTCGAGTGCTACTGCTTAAACAGCTTGAAGAAGAAATTGACAGAAATTACCAGAATATACAGTTTGACGCTTATTTGCGACAGTTGCAAGAAAAAGGACAACTGCACCGGCTAAAAGTTAAAAAACTGTAAATTTCTGGTAATACTTCCTTTAGCCCGGCAAGTTGTTGATTTGCCGGGCTTTATCCTTCCCCAGAAAGGAGTTGACAAATAATGGCAATTTCTCCTATTTTAATCCACGATTTGGTACAATTTACCAAACACCGAGATGAGCGTATTTATACTTCAATTCACGCTTTAAGCGTTGATACAGCAAGGGAGATAGCACATCAGCTTAAAGTAAACTCACCGTTCCCTTTATCGGTTAAAGCGTACAAGTATGATACCAGTCAGTGGCTTGAAGTTTTTAACAGAAAAAGGAAAACCAGCATTACACTTTTTATCGAATAACTGCCCAAAAGCCCGACAAATCAACGCTTGTCGGGCTTTATTTTTTTGCCTAGTTTAATTCCTAGTGAGTAGGTATGAATTCGCAGAAGCCGTTTTAAGCCGTTTTAAGCCGTTTTAATGGTATTATACCTTGCAAGTAACTAAAGCAGTTATTCGGCCTGCTAGGAAGTGACAAGGTATAAATTGCTGTTTATTTGACAGCATAATATTTTTTGCCTGCTGCAAGAAGTATTAGTGCAATAACACTTATAGTGTATATAAACTGTTGGTGCAGATGATTGTTTTTTGTGCAATATTAGTGCTATTTTTTGCTAACTATTAGTGCAATTTATAGTAACTGTTGGTGCAATTTATGATAACTATGAGTGCAATTTTAGTAACTAATAGTGCTATTTTTTGCAGTATTAGTGCACAGAATTTGAGAAGTATTAGTGCTATTTGAGATTTTTTTAAAAAATTTTTATTGCACCAAAAGTTTATTGTGCTAATTGTGTGAATATTTAGAGTTGATTATTTGCACTCTGGGTGCAGATATTTGAGTGCATGAATATTCATTGGCTTGCATAATATACATATTCGTTCTGATTTTCTCTGTGCACTAGGAGTTTTAATCAGAGTTTCAGAATTGTCTGAAAGTTATACACTATGCAGGTGGGTGTATATTATAAGTTTCAGACTATTTTGATTTGTCTGACAATAGAGTTATCTGAATACTTTACACTATTCTGAATCCTCAAAAAATTCAAACTAGTCAGAAAATTGTTTTCTGCGAGATGCGAACCCCCTCGCTCTACCCCTCGCTCGAAGAAAGGGAGTCAACTAGAATTCCCCAATCCTAGTCAACTCCCTAAGCCCAAAAGAGTATCTCGGTTGGCAAAAACCAGCCAACCTCACATTAAAGAGTATCTC
>PUOW01000286.1 GCA_003552185.1 Spirochaetaceae bacterium | reverse complement strand
GTGGTAGACGGCTTGTCGGCGGCGTACGACGGTCCGCCGGTGCTCGAGCGCGTGAGTTTCGAGCTGCAGAGCGGCGAGCTCGTGATAATCCTCGGGCCGAACGGGGCGGGCAAATCAACCTTGTTTAAGATTCTCACCGGCTTGAAACACGCCGAGTCGGGTCGCGTCTCGGTGCTCGACCGTTCTATCGAGCAGGCCCGTTCCGACGGGTGCATCGCGTACGTACCGCAGGAAGAGCACATCGATTGGCAGTTCCCGATCTCGGTGTGGGACGTTGTTTTGACCGGCCGCTACGGGTTGCTGCGCACCGAAGGCGGACTGCGCCGGTTTCTACCGGCGCGGTGGGCGCGGCGCGAGGACCGAGAGGCGGTTGAGGCGGCGCTCGACGCGGTTGCGATGCTCGATTATCGCGCTCGGCCGATCGGGGCGCTTTCGGGCGGGCAGAAGAAGCGGGTGTTTCTTGCACGCGCGCTCGCGCAGGAGGCCGGGCTGTTGCTGCTCGATGAGCCGCTTGCCGGGGTCGATCAGCGATCGGAGGATCTGATCTTCGAGGTCCTGCAGAGCGCGAAGGATGCCGGGCGTACGCTGTTGATGGTGACGCACGATCTGCAGAGCGCCGAGGAGCACGCCGATCGGCTCCTCCTCCTGAATCGTACCGTGGTGGCGTTCGGTACGCCCGATGCCGTTCTCACGCACGACAACCTCTTGCGTATGTACCACGGCGCCGGATTGGCCGGTAGGCGTACCGGCGAGCGCGTTCAAGAGCGAAGTGGGGAGGTGTGATGCAGGCCGTTGTTGCATGGTCCGCCGCCGTATACGAACAGGCGCTTGCCGTCACCGAGGGGCTGGTTCGCATCGTGGCGGTGGTGGTCGGCTTGCTCCCGGCGGTGCTCTCGGAGCCGTTTCAGTACGCGTTTATGCAGCGCGCCTTGGTTACCGCGCTTGTGGTGGGAGCGGTCTGCGGGGTTCTTTCGTGCTACGTGGTGCTCAAGCGCTGGGCGCTGCTCGGCGACGCGATCTCGCACGCGGTGTTGCCCGGCGTCGCGCTCGCGTATCTGCTTAATATGCCGTTTTTCGTGGGCGCGTTTGTGAGCGGGGCCGCCAGTGCGGTTGCGATGGGAGCGGTGCAGCGTCACACTCGCGTGAAGGAAGATGCGGCGATGGGGCTCGTCTTCACCGGTGCGTTCGCGTTAGGGGTCGTGATCATCAGCCGAATCGCTACCTCCACGCACCTCATGCATGTGCTGTTCGGCAATGTGCTGGGAGTTCGGCTCTCGATGCTGTTGATGACCGGCGTGTCGGGGCTCATCGCGCTGGCGTGCGTGTTCGTGTTCTACAAGCAACTCCTGCTGTACTGCTTCGACCCGGTGCACGCGAGCGCGATCGGAATGAACACCGCGGTGATTCACTATGGGCTGATGTTGCTCTTGACCCTAACCATTGTTGCGAGCCTGGAGACGGTCGGCATCATACTGGTTGTCGCGATGTTGATAACCCCGGGGGCCACGGCGTATCTCATAACCAACCGTTTAGCACGCATGATGGCGATAGCGGTTGGGGTCGGCACCTTTTCCTCGGCGTTCGGACTGTACCTCTCGTTTCGTTTGAATGTTGCGTCCGGCGGGACTATTGTGTTGGTGGCGCTTTCGCTGTTTCTCCTCGCGATGGTGTTTGCGCCGTACGGAATCCTGAGGCGCGGTCGTACGTACCGCCCGGCGCGCACATAGGCGCGCCTGTATAGGGGGCCGAGATGCCTACGAGCACCGTCGAGCAGTACATAAAGATTATCTACACGCAGCGCGAGCATCTTGGCGAGGGTGTGGTGCCGATGAAGCGACTATCGGATGCCATGGGCGTCACGCCCGGAACCGCAACCACGATGGTGAAACACCTCGACGAGGTTGAGCTCGTGCGTTATCGGCCACGCCAGGGTGTGTTGTTGACCGAAAAGGGCGAACACCTCGCGTTGCGTATGCTGCGCCGTCATCGCCTCATCGAGACGTTCTTAGAACAGGTGCTCGGGTACGACTGGTCTGAGGTGCACGCCGACGCAGAGCGTCTTGAGCACGCGGTCTCGGACAAGTTCATAGACAAACTCGAGGACTACCTCGGATATCCGGAGGTAGATCCGCACGGCGACCCGATTCCCACCGCGGGGGGTGTCATCGAGCCCGCGATCGCTATTCCGTTAAATGCCTGCGCGCCGGGGCGGCGGGTGCAGATCTCGCGTCTCATCGACGACGACACCGAGTTCCTCGTTTATATGAAAAACAGCATGATCGTTCCCGGCGAGGAGTTCGCGGTGCGTGAGAACAGCGCCGTGGCCGGAACGGTTACGATCGAGCATCTCGCGACTCGGCGCGTGGCCACGGTAGGGTTTGAACGCGCCGGCCGCATCCTCGTCTCGGAGCGTTGAGCGCATCGCCGCGGCGCTCAGTTACGGATGCTGTTTACGCACCTTCGATTACAAACTTTAACGGGTAACCGTAGGTCTTGGCGGCCTTGCGCGCAAGCGATACCTTAGTATGCGCGATATCGTAGGTATATAGGCCGACGGTCGCCTTGCCGCCGCGGTGAGCGGTCATCATAATCTGTTCCGCGTCTTCCGAGCTCTTGCGAAATATCTGCATCAGCACCTCCACGACGAACTCGCGCGGGGTGTAGTGATCGTTTAGTACGAGCACCTTGTACATATCGGGCGGCGTTACGCGCTGATCGGTGCGCTCAATAACCTGCTCATCGCCACCCGGCGTACGTGTTGCGTCTCCCATGTTTCCCAACCTCGTGTTCTCTGCCCCACAATATCGCACCGAAACGGCTCAACCGACCAGTCCTGTCTTGGTAGTAGGCCTGTGGTGCCGGCAGCCGCCGACGGGAGTTGTCGACCGTTCCGGCTCCATGCTACTACTAAATCGCCGGATGAGGTGAGTAGCGCGCCGGCGACCGGCGGTGACCGCGGCGAGTGCGGCGGTGCGGCGGTGCGACGGTGCGACGGTGCGACGGTGCGGCGGTGCGACGGTGCGGCGGTGCGACGCCCACGCGGGCGCGGCGTGTTCACCCGGGCGGCAAGGCGAGGACAACGCGTATGTACGTAATACTACAGGTTGCCGGGAGCCTCGGGCTGTTTCTTTTCGGCATGCGGACGATGAGTAACGGTATGCGGCAGGCGGCCGGTGATCGTCTTCAGGCGATTCTGAGCTACATGACCGGGAACCGGTTCGTATCGGTTCTCACCGGGGTTTTGCTCACGGTTTTGGTGCAGTCCTCTTCGGCCACTACGGTTATGGTCGTGAGCTTCGTGAACGCGTCGCTGCTGTCGCTGACTCAAGCGGTCGGGGTGATCATGGGCGCGAACATCGGTACCACCTTGACCGGCTGGCTTGTGGCAACGATTGGGCTGGACTTCAACGTCGCGGCGGCGGCGCTACCCGCGGTGGGCCTCGGGGCGGTGCTGGTTTTCGTGCGGCGTTTTCGAAGAGTGGCGCACGGCGAGGCGCTGATTGGATTCGGGATCATCTTCCTGGGGCTTGCATTCCTGCGCGACTCGGTCCCGGATGTTTCGGAGTATCCGCACCTGCTCGAGTATCTCACCGCATTCACCGGCTACGGTCACCTTTCGATTCTGTTGTTTGTGGCGGTTGGGGCGGTGCTCACGGTCTTGGTGCAGTCGTCCTCGGCGGCGCTCGCGATTACCCTCACCGCTGCGTTCGCAGGCTGGATCGAGTATCCGAGCGCGGCGGCGATTATTCTCGGCGAGAATATCGGCACGACGGTTACCGCCAATCTTGCCGCGATCGGTGGAAGCCTGTCGGGGCGGCGCGCCGCGCGAGCGCACCTGGTGTTTAACGTGATCGGGGTGGCGTGGATGATCGCCGTGTTCCCGGTTGCACTAGAGATCGTTGATGCGATTATGCCGGGCTCGCCGGTGGTTACCGAAGCGGGCTCCTCGGCGCTGCCGGCGCATCTGGCGATGTTTCACACGCTGTTCAACGTAACGAATACGCTGCTCTGTGTAGGGTTCGTGCCGCAGTTCGTTCGGTTCGTAGATCGGGTGATTCCCGGCCGCGAGGAGGAGCGCGAGCTGGGGCCTTATCGGCTGCCGATTGTGGCGGATCAGATTCATCAAAGCCCCGAGTTCTATCTTGTGGAGGTTCGCAACGAGATCGCGAAGCTCGGAGCGCTCACCGAGCGGATGTTCGCACGATTGCAGCGAATCTTTGAGGCCGACGAAGACGAGGCCGATCGAGTGGTGCAGGTGCTCGAGCGCGAGGAGCGATTCACCGACGAGATGCGCGATGAGCTTACCGAGTTTCTCGCCTCGTTTTCGATGGAAAGCCTGAGCCGGCGGAGCGCCGCCGACGTCGCCGCGATGCTCCGGGTCGTCGACGAGCTCGAAAGTGTCGCCGACAGCTGTTACAACCTTGCGCTGCTCGGACAGCGGCGCGCGCGCAAGCGTCTCGAGGTCGACCCGCAGGCGCTTCCGGAGTTGCGTGCGTATCTCGAGCTGGTTTCAAGGTTTCTCGTGTTCATTCGCGAGCATCTCGACGAACAGGTCAGTCGTGAGGAATACCACGCGGCCAGGGATCTTGAGACGCAGGTTGACGACGGGCGTAACCGGTTAAAAAAGGCCGCCCGAGATAGAATCCAAAGCGGGGGAAATGTTCACACCGAGCTCCTCGTGATCGATATGATTGCGCATCTCGAGCATATCGGCGACTTCGCGCTCAATATCGCACAGAGCCTTGCTCCCCCTGAGCCTCCACCTGAGCATAGCGAAACGGATCGGTCTGCGGGCAGGAAGGCACGCTCGGCCAAGCGCGCGCCTTTCTCGTCCGAGGCCGCGCGCCGCGAGCGCCGGTAGCGTGGCTCGGCGCGGACCGGTCGTTACCCGTTTTGTGTGGTCGCGGCGCTGCCGCCGGGATGGGTCTCGCAGTAGTCGCAGTCACGCTCGGCGTGGCTGCAGAAGTAACCGAGCTTGTCGTTCCAGCGCACCTTCTCGAACGGGCAGGTTTCGTAGTATCGGACGAACTGCAGGAGACGATCGAACACCACCTCAGAAACGCGGTGTTCCATCTGACATGCCTCGGCCTCTGCGGTCTCTTGGTCGACACCGAGGACTTTGATGAAGAAATCCTTCAACGCCCGATACTTTTCAACGATGTGCTCGGCGACCGCGGCCCCTTCCTCGGTGAGGGTGATGAGGTCGTACGGTGCGTAGTTGATAAGCCCTTTCTTCGAGAGGGTGCGCAACGCTCCGGTGACCGATGCGTTGATCACGCCCAGCTCGTGCGCAATATCGGTAACGCGTGCCGCCTTCTTGCGTTGCTCGATGACGTAGATCGCCTTGAGGTACATCTCAAGACTCTCGCTTAACGAATGCTCGCTCGGCATATCCATAGCTTACGCCGGTTCTCATGCCGCTGTCAACGAACCCCGCCGCCTGTGTTGCCGCTTGTGCCTATGCTACGGATATTTGCTGCATGTTGCATATTTTTGGGGGTTGCGCGTATTCTCACCCTTGCGTGAGCCTTGGAGCTCCGATACAGTCGAAAGAAGCACGGACAAAGACACGAGCACGGGAGAGCAGGAGGACTCATGTCACGAGATCGCGAACCATGGCGATTCCTCGAGCAATATCACGGATCGCATTTCACCGGCCAGTGGCCGACCTTGCCGCAGTTGTTCAGAATCACGACGGAGCGTCATCCCGACCGGCGTTGTTTCTCGATCTACGAGCCCGACAACCTGTTTCTCAGCTATCGTGAAGCCTGGTCGGCGATCGTTGCGGTTGCACGGCGGCTGGCGGGCGCCGGCATCAAGCCCGGCGATCTGGTAGCCGTTACCGGTAAGAATTCGCCGGAGTGGACGGTGGCGTATCTTGCCACGCTCATGGCGGGCGCCACTGTGGTGCCGCTGGATTATCAGCTCAAGAGCGAGGAAATCTATGCGTTGATGGAGTTTGCCGGTGTTCGAGCGCTGTTCGTCGACGAGGAGAAGTACGACGAGATAGACCCGAAGAACAAGCTGAAGCTGCGCGAGCGCATCGCACTCTCGAAAGCAAAACCGAACTATATCATGGAGATCGCGGCCGAGGGGCACGGCGACGAATCGGTACCTGCCGGCGAAAGCCCGCCCGAGGATCTTCCGGGGCTGACGCAGACCCAGGAGCATGACCTCGCCGCAATTCTCTTCACTTCCGGAACCACCGGAAATCAGAAGGGCGTGATGCTTACGCACCACAACTTCGTCAGCGACTGCTTTCTCGCGCAAGAGAAGATGAACATTGAGCTCGACGACGTGTTCTATGCGCTTCTGCCGCTTCATCATTCCTACTGCATGCTCGCGGTGTTCATCGAAGCCGTCTCGTGCGGCTGCGAGATCGTGTTCGCCAAGAAACTCGTGGTGAATCAGATCTTGAAGGACCTCAAGCAGGGGCAGGTTACGATGTTTCTCGCGATTCCGATGCTGTTCAACAAAATGCTGAAAGGCCTGATGCGAGGCGTGCGCGAGAAGGGTGTGGTGGTGTACGGCATCGTTCGCGCGCTCATGGAGGTCTCGGGTGCGGTCAAGAAGGCCTTCGGCGTTAACCCCGGGAAGGTGCTGTTCAAGGGTATCCGCTCCAAGCTCTCGCTCGAGAGCAACCGCATCTGTATCTGCGGCGGGGGCCCGCTTCCGAGTACTACCTTCAAGGCCTTCAACCAACTCGGTGTTGATTTCGTGCAAGGCTACGGCTTGACCGAGACCGCTCCGATTCTCACGCTCAACCCGGTCGATCACTACAAAGAACAGTCGGTTGGGCAGGTCTTGGTGGGGGTAGAGATGCGCATCGATCAACCCGATGAGCGCGGCAACGGCGAGATCGTGGTAAAAGGGCCGATGGTGATGCAGGGCTACTACAAGAACGAGCGCGCAACTGCGGAAGCCTTCACCGAGGACGGCTGGTTGCGCACCGGCGATGTCGGGTATCTCGACAGCGAGAACTATCTCTATCTCACCGGGCGCAAGAAATCGATGATCGTGACCGAAGGCGGCAAGAACGTGTTCCCGGAGGAGATCGAGGATCACTTTCAGTTGTACGACGAGCTCGAGCAAATCATGGTGCGCGGCTACGTCAAGAACGAGCAGATGCGAACCGAAGGGATCGAGGCGCTGATCTATCCCAATTACGAGTTCTTCAAAACCGCCGGTGCCGACGGCGGGGCCGCGACCGGTGAGGAGATCAAGGCTCGCGTCGAGGAGATCGTCGCCCAGGTAAATCGCGATCTGATGCCGTATAAGCGCATCGAGCGCACCGAGGTACTCGAGGAACCGATGGAGATGACCACCACCAAGAAGGTGAAGCGACACAAAGTGGAGTAGGGCGCGTATCATGAGCGACGAACTTCAAAACGATTCCGCCGAGACCGCCGCGCCCGAGGCCGCCGCGCCCGAGGACGAACAGAAATGGTATAGCATCGATGTGCACCCGTGGGTGTTCTTTATCTCGGCGGCGATCATCGTGGGCTCGGTGGTGTTCACGATCGTGAACCACGAAAACGTGCTCGTATTGTTCGAGCAGATTCAGCTTCTGATTGCCGAGATGGCCGGCTGGTTCCTCGTGCTGACGATGAACATCATCCTTGTGTTCGTGCTTGCGCTTTTGATCGGCCGCTTCGGCGATGTACGCCTCGGAGGCGAGTACGCCGAACCCGAGTTCACGATGCGCGCCTGGTTCGCGATGCTGTTCAGCGCCGGTATGGGGATCGGGTTGCTGTTCTACGGCGTCGCGGAGCCGATGTTTCACTTCGTGGTCTCGCCGCTGGCCGAGCCCGGTACACCCGACGCGGCGCGCGTCGCGATGGATCTAACCTTCCTTCACTGGGGCCTGCACCCGTGGGCGGTGTACTCAATGGTCGGCCTCTCGCTCGCGTTTTTCTGTTTCAACAAAGGGTTGCCGCTCTCGATTCGGTCGGTGTTTTATCCGGTGCTTGGAGAACGTATCTACGGCCCGATCGGAAACCTCATCGATATTCTCGCGACCGTCGCAACCTTGTTCGGCGTCGCAACCTCGCTCGGCCTCGGGGTTCAGCAGGTAAACGCCGGGCTAGATCACCTGTTCGGCATCGGGCAGAGCCCCGGAATACAGGTGGCGCTGATCGCCGGTATCACGGCGCTCGCGACCTGGTCGGTCGTTATGGGGCTCAAGGCCGGCATCCGCAGGCTGTCCGAGATCAACCTTCTGCTGGCGGTGCTGCTACTGTTGTTCGTTCTGGTGCTCGGCCCGACGTTGTTCATCCTGAATGCGTTCGGGGAGAACATCGGGTATTATCTGCAGCATCTTCCGCAGTTGGCTACCTGGAACGAAACCTACGAGGCTACGAACTGGCAGCACGGCTGGACGGTGTTCTACTGGGGGTGGTGGATCGCGTGGTCGCCGTTTGTCGGAATGTTTATCGCCCGCGTTTCCTACGGACGTACCATTCGTGAGTTCATTCTCGGCGTGTTGTTTGTTCCTACCTTGATCACATTTCTGTGGATCACGGTGTTCGGTAACAGCGCACTGAACATAGAACTGCTCGGCGGCGGCGGTATGGCCGAGGCGGTGCAGGAGAATATTCCGGTTTCGCTGTTTCTGCTGTTCGAGAACTTCCCGTTTTCCGAAATAACTTCCGGGCTTGCGGTGCTCGTAATCATCACCTTTTTCGTGACCTCTTCAGACTCAGGCTCGATGGTGATCGATATTATCACAGCGGGCGGAAATCCCGACCCGCCGACCCTTCAGCGCTTGTTCTGGGCGATCCTCGAAGGCGTGGTCGCGGCAACGCTGCTGGTTGGGGGCGGGCTGGTCGCGCTTCAGACCGCCGCAATCGCGACGGGTCTGCCGTTCGCGGCGGTGTTGCTGTTCATGTGCTACAGTCTGCATCGCGGGCTGTCGCAGTACTCCGGCCCGCAGGGCTTTAAGCTTGCTCCGTATGAGCGCGGGCGGAAATTGAAGACAACCGTGAGTTACCCCGAGCCGGCTCCGGCTACCTTCGGCCGCAGGCGCTTCCTGACGGGCCGCAAGAAGCCGAAGCGATCGCCCGGAGGTGACGGATGAGCGAGAGGCGTGTGATTTCAGGCAGGATGCGGTGGCCGTGGGCTCCGCGGGCCCGAAGCGGTCTCTCGATCGCGGGTGCAGTGTTGACGCTCGGGGCCGTGCTGGCGGTTCTCGCTGCGTGTACTCCCGAGGAGCCCGAACCGGCCGAGCGCGTGCCGCCGCGCGACGAGACGGTACGCATCGCTTACGTACCGTGGTCGAGCGAGATCGCGAGCAGCAACGTGCTGCGCGCGGTGCTGCAGGAGGAGCTCGGGTATCGAGTGGAGCTCGTAAGACTGGAACCCGAGGAGATGTGGGCTGCGGTCGCCGAAGGCGAGGTCGATCTCTCGGTCTCGGCGTGGCTACCGCTCACGCACGGTGAGTACTTTGAGCGCTACGGCGATGAGGTGCTCGATCTTGGCCCGCATCTCGAGGAGGTCCGCACCGGGCTCGTGATCCCGCGCGTCAGCGTGGGCCGTCAAACCGGCGAAACCGGACGGCGCGTGCGCCCTTATATTCCGGTAACCTCTATCGCGGAACTCGCCGAGTACGCCGAGCGCTTCGATAATCGCATCATGGGCATCGACCCCGATGCCGGCGTGATGGCGCGCGCGCGCGAGGCACTCGAGGTCTACGGGCTGGAGGATGAGTTTCGCTTGATAGAAGCCGACGAGGCGCGTATGGTTGAGGCGCTTAAGAACGCGATCCGCCGTCAGGAATGGATCGTGGTCACCGGGTGGACGCCGCATTGGGTGTTCAGCCGCTGGGATCTGGCGTTCCTCGACGACCCCGAGAATGTGTTCGGCGATTCCGAAGCCATTCACACCGTGGTTCGCGAGGGGCTCCCGGAGGAGATGCCGGAGCTCACCGCAGTGCTCGAGCGCTTTGAATGGAGCGTACGCGAGATGTCGCGCGTGATGCTCTGGATCGAGGACGACGACGGCGTAGACCCGTACGGCGCCGCCCGGCGCTGGGTACGTACCAACCGTGCAACGGTGGACGCCTGGATAGGGGAGTAAGCGAACGATGATTGAATCGGTGATGTGGAAGTTTCGGGGCAGCTGCATGATGCTGATGCGGCGCGAGGGCAAGCAGGTTGTGTATCTTGGTACCGCGTTTGTGGTGCACCGCGACGGATACCTCTTAACCGTCGCACGCCTGATCCCGAAACAAGAAGATGAGGGTGAGTTGGTGGTTGCTCCCCCCGACCTCGAGCAGGTCTTCCAGCCGATTACCCAAGAGACGGTTGCCCCGCTTCGGGTGGTAGTCGCTCAGATAGACCGCGAGAACGATGTCGCGCTGCTGCGCTTCGACCCACCGCTTGAGGTGGTGGTGCCGGATCGTATCATCGGTAATCCGGAGGTGTACTTCGACGGAAGTAGTCTGATGGTGCTCGGGTATTCGTTCGCTCATTACCGGATACACAATCCCATCGCGCGCCAAGCGGTTATCGCGGCTCGTATTCAGGCGCCGAACGGCACCAATTTGATGCTCGTCGATCAGCGCGTGCACGACGGCGATCTCGGGGGGCTTCTGGTCTGTGTCCAGGATGAGCGCGTGATCGGGCTGGTGCAAGGACGGTTCGACCCAACCGATCTCCGTAAGGAGGATCACCACGACGACGTGCAGATCGTGACCGTGATGTCGCGTGGGGTCTCGATCGAGTACGGCGCAGCCCTCATGGAGGCCGAAGGGCTCACGGTTACGTAGTGACGTCGGTTTTCTGAACGCTTACCCACAAGACTCGTGTCATTGTGTTCGTCGCGGGCCTGCACGCACCCCCTCTACCACCCTCGGCCTCGTTGTGCTATAGTACCGGCGCACCAACTGCTGAGGAAGAATGAGCATCGAACAAGAGATCGCGCGGCGACGAACCTTCGCCGTCATCAGCCACCCCGACGCCGGTAAAACCACTCTCACCGAAAAACTTTTGCTGTTCGGAGGCGGGATTCATACCGCCGGGGCGGTAAAGTCAAACAAGATTACGAAGACCGCAACCTCGGACTTCATGGAGATCGAGAAGCAGCGGGGCATATCGGTTGCAACAGCGGTGATGAGCTTTGAGTATGCCGGGCTTCTGATTAGTATACTCGATACGCCGGGGCACAAAGATTTTGCCGAGGACACCTATAGAACCTTGAGCGCGGTAGACAGCGTTATCTTGGTGATCGACTCGGTGAAAGGCGTTGAGGAGCAGACCGAGAAGCTGATGCAGGTCTGCCGAATGCGCAACACGCCGGTTATGGTGTTCGTGAATAAGCTCGACCGCGAAGGGCGACCTCCGATGGAGCTACTCGATGAGCTCGAGCAGAAGCTCGATATCGCGGTGCGGCCTCTGACCTGGCCGATCGCCTCCGGGCGCCGTTTTAAGGGCGTTTACAACCTTCACGAACAGAGTCTGTTGCTGTTTCGCCCCGGCGGTTCACGCCTCGAGCACCATCAGCAGACCTCGATAAACGGGCTGAACGATCCCGCGCTTGACGAAGCGCTCGAGAGCGACGCCGATCGCCTTCGCGAGGAGGTGGAACTGATAGAGGGCGTGTACCGCCCCTTCGAGCTCGAGGAGTACATCGGCGGCGCAGTTGCACCGGTGTTTTTCGGGAGCGCGCTGAACAATTTCGGCGTTCGAGAACTGCTTGAAACCTTTGTGCAGATCGCGCCTGCGCCCGGCCCGCGAGAGACCGATACGCGCGAGGTTCGCCCTGAAGAGAACGCATTTAGCGGCTTTGTGTTCAAGATTCACGCGAACCTCGATCCGAGGCACCGTGACCGAATCGCCTTTCTGCGCGTGTGTTCGGGACGCTTCGAGCGCTCCAAACAGCTGTATCATGTGCGCCACGATCGCAAACTGCGCTTCAGCAATCCCTACAGCTTCATGGCCGAGAAGAAGCGCATTATTGAAAACGCCTACCCGGGAGACGTGGTGGGCCTATATGACCGCGGTGACCTCAGCATCGGCGACACCCTCACCGAGTCGGAAGCGTTTCGCTATCGCGGCATCCCTCGATTCTCTCCCAATATGTTTCGCGAGGTTATCAATGCCGACCCTATGCGCTCGAAGCAGTTTCACAAAGGCGTGACTCAGCTAACCGAGGAGGGGTTGTTGCAGCTGTTCACTCAGCACAAAGGAAGCCGACTCATCCTCGGCACGGTCGGCGAGCTACAGTTCGAGGTGATCCAATACCGCCTGCGCGAGGAGTACGGTGTGGAGTGTCGATTCGAGCCCCTGCCGTACGATAAGGGCTGTTGGATCTTCTCGGAGAACCGCACCGCGCTCGAGCGATTCATACGGTTGCGTGCGCAGCAGATTGCCTACGACCGCGAGCAGCGTCCGGTGTTCTTGGCACGCTCGGAATGGTTGCTGCGCGCCACCATAGACGAAAACCCGGAGATCAGTTTCGAGTTCAGCTCCGACGTTACCGGTCGCTCGGCGTAACTGCCGACACCGAGCATCGTGGATCAATAGGTCTCGTAATGGACCTTGCTGCGCTGCAGAGCGTCTTCCGACAGCGGCTCGCGGTGCTCGGCCGGCCGGCCGACACCGATCACGGCTTCCACTCCCATATGCTCCGGAATCTCGAGTAGGGTGCGCACATAGGCTTCGGCAGACTCGCCGTCGGGCCTCGTTCGCTTTCGGATCTGCGCCCAACAGGCGCCGAGTTCCAGATCGGTCGCGGCGAGCAGTATGTTCGAGCCGGCGATCGAACAGTCCTCCACCCACACATCGGACTTGCGTGTATCGGCAACGATTACGATTGCGACCGCCGCTTCGGCAAGAAACGCGGCGCCGTGTTTGGCCTCGGCGAGCTTTTCGCGCATCGTGGCATCGGTTACCACCACAAACTCCCAGGGGTTGATGCTCCGCGACGAGGGTGACAGCAGCGCTGCATTGACGAGCGTTTCTATCTGATCGTCGGAGAGAGGTTCTTCGCTAAACCGGCGAATGCTCCGGCGGCGCTTCAGCAAATCGACAAACATGGCCTGGGCCTCCTTTCTTCCTGCATGCTACAGAGTGCTCGGCACCCACTCCTCCTGCGGTTTGCATTGTAACCGTTTCGGACCGGAATTCGCAAATGCCCAGCTCTCGCCGTTCTCGCCGTTGCCGGCGTTACCGCCGTCCGCGTACAGGGTTTCGGCAGTTCAATACGTACCGTGAGACTGCCTACCACAGAACTCGTGTCGGAACACGGGTCGGTACGTTTGCTCCGAGATCGAAGGTGTGCTAAGGTACCGCGATGATTCGTGAGGACCCCGAGGCGTTCACGGAAGCGCTCGAACGTGATTACACGATACGCGAGAACTCACGCGCTAAGCACGTGCGCCTGCGCCTTACGCTCGAGAACGGGCTCGAGGTAGTGGTGCCGAAATCCTACAACCGAGGCCGAATCCCGGAGATCGTTGCAGCCAAGCGAGCGTGGCTCCGACGCAGCGCTGAGCGCTTACTGGCCGAGGCTGCAGCGCGACCCGGCGAGCTCGGTTTGGCGCCGGATTTGATTGAACTGCCGGCGCTCGAGAGAACCCTGAAGGTTTCGTATCGGTCGAGCGACTCGAAACGGGTCGCGGCGCGAGTGCGGCCTAACGGCACGGTTACGGTCTCCGGGGCGGTGCACCGCTGTGATGAGGTGCACGCTGCGTTACGGCGAGCGGTCATGCGGATTGCAGGCGAGGAACTCGAACCGTGGGTTCGTAAGCTTGCGACGATGCACTCGCTCACCGTGGAAAGGGTGGGCGTACGCGCTCAGCGTCGCCGCTGGGGAAGCTGCTCCGGACGCGGGGTAATCACCTTGAACGCGAAGCTGCTGTTTCTGCCGCCGGCGCTCACGAGCCACGTGATTCTGCACGAGCTTTGCCATACCGTGCACCTTAACCACGGTAGGGCGTTTTGGCGCCGGCTCGCATCGTACGACCCCAATTACCGCGAACACGACCGAGCGCTCAGGACCGCCGGCCGGTACGTTCCGATCTGGTTCGGGTAAGCGGTTGCTTCCGCGCCCGCTCGCTCCGTGCCCACTCGTTTTGGCGTCGACCGCGTAGCCGATCCGCCGCGGGCTATGGCTCGACCGCGGCGCGAGTGTAAACCCCGTCAACCTGTCGCAGAATGCCGCGAGGGTTGTCGTCGCGGAGCTCGACCGGCAAGAGCTCCTGGGGCATGTCTTGGTAGCATACCGGCCGCACGAATCGCTCGATCGCGGCGGTCCCTACCGAGGTGAACTGAGGCGCGGTCGTCGCGGGATATGGCCCCCCGTGCTGCATTGCCGAGCAGACCTCAACGCCGGTGGGCACACCGTTGAAGATTAGACGACCCACCGAGCCGGCGAGGATCGCATTTAGTTCGCGATGCTGTGTGAGCTCCGCGGGGTCGCCGTGAACCGTTGCGGTCAACTGCCCACCGATGGCGGCCGCGGCCTTGAGAAGCTCGGCATCGGTCTCGAGCGTTACAAATATGGTGCACGGCCCGAAAACCTCCGACCGAAGCAACGGGGTCGACAGATAGGTCTCGAGATCGGTACGAAAGGCGCGTGCGCCGCCGAGGGGCATCGCACCGGTGGGCACCGAGCCTGAGCCGGACTGCGGTGACCCGAGGTTGTTGGGGGTGGTTTCCGGAGTCGCCGGCGTAATGCCGAGGCGCGTGACTCCCGGCGAGGCCTCGATGCGCGCGGCCGCGTCCTCGAACGCCGCGGCAATCTGCGGCGTGAGCATCGCGCTGCATGACTGCGCGGTGATTGCACGCGCGCATTCTTCGATCCAGTCGTCGCGCTCGGGTGCCTGCGGCACAAACACTACTCCGGGTTGGGTGCAGAACTGACCCGTTCCGAGTGTCGCAGAGGCCGCGAGACCGTGCGCGATCTCGGAGCCCCGGGCCCGAAGCGCTCCGGGCAAAACAAAAACAGGATTGGTGCTACCCATCTCGGCGAACACCGGGATCGGTTGCGGCCTGGCTGCGGCGATATCGAACAACGCGCGCCCGCCGCTGAGCGATCCGGTGAACGCGACGGCCTGTATCTCCGGGCGGCCTACGAGCGCCGCCCCAACCTGAGTGCCCGCACCGTGGAGCATGCTGAACGCCCCGCCGGGTAACCCGAGTCGAGCTACGGCCGCGCGGATGACCTCGCCGACGAGTTCCGAGGTGCCGGGGTGTGACGGGTGAGCTTTTACAACGACCGGATTCCCCGCCGCGAGCGCTGCGGCGGTGTCCCCACCGGCCACCGAAAACGCAAGCGGAAAGTTGGAGGCTCCGAACACCGCCACCGGCCCGATCGGAACAAGCACGCGTCGAAGGTCGGGCTTTGGAGCCGGCGTACGGTCGGGAAGCGCTCGGTCGATACGGGCGTCTACCCATGAGCCCTCCTCCACAAGGTCGGCAAACATCCGAAGCTGCTTCACGGTCCGGCCGCGTTCGTTCTCGAGGCGAGCTGCGGGAAGCGCGGTCTCGGCGCCGCAGCGTTCGATCAATGCGTCCCCGAGTTGCTCCAAGCCTTCGGCAATCTGCCTCAGGAGCGCTGCGCGCGTTTCCGGCTTAGTCTCGGACAGCACCAGCTGGGCCTCATTTGCCGCCGTAGCCGCCTGTTCCAAAAGGCTCTCCGAAACCTCGAAAAAACTCGGCGGCAGCGGTTCGCCGCGTGCGGGATCGATCGCGGCGAACTCGTTTACACCGCCCTCCGGGGTCGCAGGGGCCCCCGCGACCAGACTACATCCGTGGAGTTGTTGTGTGTTGTGCGGCATGGTTACTTCAGCAGATCTTCTCTCTGAGGGCTGAATACGTCCAGCACGCGGCAGTCTTCCAGCGCGTGGACCTCGTGCTCAATCCCGGACGCGATGTAGATACTATCGCCGGGTTTGAGTACGAACCGCTCGGTGCCGACACGTGCCTCGGCGCTCCCCTCCAGTAGATAGGTGGCCTGCTCGTGCGCGTGGGAATGCGGCGGTGCGGCCGACCCTTTGGGTATCTCCACCTCGATCATCATCAGCTTGCCGCCGTGGGCCAGATTGCGGCGCATCAGGGTGTTGTCAAACATTGGAATCGGTTCTTGTTCGCTGTAACGGAATACCGGCATCGTAGAGCACCTCCTACCCCGCATTATAGCGCGGGTTTTCTGCTCCGTCACCATCCGGTACGACGTCGCGTGTGCGTCACAAAACGGTCGCCCGCGACCCGGTTGTGGTGATCGGTGGGTCGCGGGTTAGACCTGCGCCGGAGCTCAGCGAGCCG